>NZ_SEIP01000007.1:0-193642 GCF_004146205.1 Yimella sp. RIT 621 | reverse complement strand
GGTGGTTTCGGCACCGAGGGACTCGTTCCTCATCCGTCGCACTCCTGCTCGGAGTGGGCGGTTTTGTCGTTGCGGCCGACGGCCAGTCGCTCACACCGACGATGAGCGTACTGCTGGCTGCTCGCGCGATGCGCGGCCTCTGCCGTGATCGCCCTGCGCGGTCTCGTCGCAGGAGCGTTCGGACTCCTCGGTGCGTTCCTACCGTTGATCCTGAAGACACCCGCGGGTCTGTCGCCCGCCGCGTCTGGCATCACGCTGAGTATCGCCGGATTGTTCTGGGCGGCTGGGTCCAACATCGCCAGCCGCCGGTACGTCCAGGCCCACAGCACCGAACTCCGGCGCAGCCGAATCGGGCTCGCGCTCATCGGAGTCAGCGGCACCGGCGTCCTGGCATACCTGCGCGACACGGCACGTACGCCATAGCACTGACGACCTGGGCGCTGTCGGGCATCGGTATGGGACTCTCCGTGAACTTACTGACGACGGCGCTGCTCGACCTGGCCCCTGAGTCCTCGCTGCGCTTCCACCAATCTGCTGCGAGCACGGTCGGCGTCGTGGCTCAAGGCCTCGCCGCGGCCGGCGGCGGTGCCGGGATCGCGCTCGCGGCGTCCACCGACGCAGTGTTCGTGGGCATCGTCGCTGCCGGAGTCACGATCGCATTCATCGCCTACTTGGTCGCGCCGCGCATCGCAGTCGACTGTGCGACGAACTGAAGGTCGCGAGGCCTGACGCCGACCGCACCTTGGTTTCGGCACGCGGGACGTTGTACCTCAGCCCCGCGGCTCAACCAGCGGTGAATCTCGGCTCGACCGTCGGTGACTTCAGCTCGAGTAGCACCGAATGGATTTCACCAGCGAGCAGGATCAGGCGTTGTCGTCGCGGCGGGTGAGTTCGCGCAGCTTCTCCTGCGACTGAGCCGCCTTCTCCCAGGTCTGCAGGTTGCGGCGCTGTTCCCGTTCGACGCGGTCGAGCTGTTCCAGCAGCCGGCGCGACTGCTCGATGTTTGCCTGGTGCTTGGACAGTTCGTTCTCGGCCTTCAGGCGGCGCACCTCGTCGAGTGGCCAGAGCGGAGCGCGCTTCAGCTGGTTGAGCGCTTCCTGCCGCTTCAACGCCGACTCGTCACCGAGGTGCATGCTCGCGGCGGTGACCGCGAAGATCACACCGAAGAGGTAGATCGAGGCCAGCACGATGAGGAAGATGATCATGCGGTCCTCCTCTCCGGTCGTGTCTGAAGTCTAAGTGGCGTCCCTGTGATCAGAGGTCGAGGTGCTGATGCCAGGACTGTGTCTTGTAGACGGTCTTCCAACCCAGGGACGTGTAGAGCCCGTCGGCACCGGTCGGCGAATCGGCGTCGACCTCGAGCCCGACGCGGTTCCGTCCGCGCTCCGCGGCATCGGCGATCACTGTGTGCAGCAACGCTTTTGCGACACCGTGTCCGCGCGCTCGACGGTGTACGCCGATGTAGTCGATATAACTGCCCTCGACGCCGTCAACGTCCGGCGGACTCACGGACGACACCACAGCACCGGCCGGCAACTGCTCACCGTCCTGCTCGATCGTGGCCAACCACCAGTGGTCCCAGCGGTGTCCGGGGTCCTCGCGCAATCGCATCACGAACTCCGGGAAGCTCTCGCGATAGGAACTGAAGTGGTCCTGGAAGGACTCTTCAAGCAACTGGTGCACGGTCTGCAGGTCTTTCGCGACGGGCAGACCGTCGTCGTGCTTCTCGACGCGACGGACAGTGACCCCTGGGCGCGGCGACGGCAGTGAACCGACCTCCGACGCGACCACCGGACGCGACATGTGCCACCACGTGCGGACGTGGTCGTAGCCCGCTGCAGCGAGCCACTGCTGCTGGCGTTCGTCCACGGAGTAGGCATGAGCGTCCAGCAGCGTCGATTTCAAGCCACGAACCTTCGAGATGGCCGCCGCGAACCGCTCCCCCGCCTCGAACAGGCATTGCGCAACCTGATCGGCCCGCGCCCCGGTCAAGTCCTGTCGCAGTTCAGGCTCGATATCCGTCCGACCGGCAGCCCTGTCGTGCACCGAAAGCCACGCAGCAAGGTGGCCCTCCTCGTCGAACACCAGCACCTGCCGCCTGGTCCACGAACCGATACCGGTCAGCTGCCGCTTGAGCATCGGGGCGTCGACGGAGCCGTCACGGCCGACGGCGCGGCGCCGGTCGGCGACGAGCTGGACGACATCGTCCGCATCGTTCGGCTCAGGAGAGCGCACCGTCCATCCGTCCGGCAGACCTTCGATCGTGAGTTCGGTAGCGGTCATGCGGCCCAGTTTCCCAGGGCGCGTATCCGCTCGGGCGTTCACCGGGTGTGCAACGGCTCCCACTTCTACGCTGGCGAAATGAATCTCGATCAGATCCGTGACGAACTCGCCCCGCTCGGCATGCTGCGCGCATCGATCAATCTCGGCAATCCGGTTCTTGCGCAGGGAGATTCGGCCAGCCCATCCGGGGTCACCGTCGATCTCGCGGCCGAAATCGCCCAGCGACTCGGAGTCGCGGTCGAGTACGTCTGCTTCGATGCGGCACGTAAATCGTTCGAAGCGCTCACGACCGGGGACGCGGTGATCGGGTTCATGGCGATCGAGCCCGCTCGCGCTGATCAAGTGAACTTCACCGCGCCGTACGCGTTGATCGAAGGCGTCTTCGTGGTCCCCGCCGACAGCTCGCTGAGCACGGTCGCTGATGTGGACCGGGAAGGCGTGCGGATCGGGGTGAAGGAGGGATCGGCGTACGACCTGTTCCTCACCCGCACTCTCGAGCACGCCGGACTGGTCCGCGGGTCTGAAGGCGTGGACGTCTACGCGGATCAAGAGCTGGAGGCAGGAGCCGGAATCCGCCAGCCCGCAACGGTGTTCGTCGAATCCGACGCCCGCCACCGCCTGATCGAGGACGCGTTCATGCAGATTCGACAGGCCGTTGCCGTGCCGAAGGCGATGTCGGACGAAACCGTCGCCTGGTTGCACTCGCTCGTCGAGCAACTCAAGGAGAACGGCTGGGTCGCAGCCGCGTTGAAGCGCAGCGGACAGGGCGGCGTCCGGGTCGCACCCGCCGAGTCACGTCAGGAGTAGGCGACCCTCCGCTTTCCGGACGCCCGGGGTGACCGGCCGGCAACCTGGGAGCAAATCGTCTTCGGAAGGCCCCCCCTGGCCCAGCAGAAGACCGTTCTTGCGGCCAGACGCGAACCCTCGAGATCAACCTGCTCGGCACCATGAACGGCTGCCACACCACTTACCCCTACCTCAAGCGTGCCGGTGAGGCACAGGTCATCAACCTGCGTTCGGCGTCCGCGATCTACGGGCAGATGGACCTCGCTGCGTACTCCGCCTCCAAGTTCGCCGTCCGCGGACTCACCGAAGCGCTCGAACTGGAGTGGCAGCGCGAGGGAATCAAGGTGAACACCCTCTGGCCACTGTTCGTGAACACGAACATGGTCGAAGGAATGGGCATCGGCACCACCCGTGCGCTCGGGGTACGCCTGACTCCGGACGACGTCGCCCGCGCCGCGTTCAAGGTGGCGCAGGGCGGACGCGGCGGCGTGCACCGCGGAGTCGGCGTGCAGGCTCGGACGATGATGGCGAGCGCAAACCCGTCCGGCGCCGGCAGCCGTCTGGTGAACAAGATCCTCGGCAACCGCTGACCGGGCCGCCCTACTGCTCCTCGTGGGTGTCCGGGTCGCCGCCGAACAGACGTCCGTCAGGTTTACCGAGCGCGGTGATCGCCGCGACTTCGGCATCGGTGAGGGCGAGCCCGAGCACGTCGAGGTTCTCCTTCTGCCGTGACGGCGTGGCCGACTTCGGCAACGGCATGACATTGCGCTGCACGTGCCAGCGCAGGATGACCTGCGCCGGTGTCGCGTCGTGCGCCTTGGCTGCCTCGACGACCGGGCCTTCGGAGTAGGGCGCGCTCGCCTTGCCGAGCGGGCTCCATGCCTGCGTCCGGATCCCCAGTTCCTCGTGCACCTGTACCATCTCGACCTGCGGGAAGTAGGGGTGCAGTTCGATTTGGTTCACCAACGGCGTCACCCCGGTCTCGTCGATGATGCGGCGCAGGTGCTGCGCGGTGAAATTGGAGACGCCGATCTCCTTCACGAGTCCGGCCTGCTGAGCTTCGATCAGCGCCTGCCACGCCTCGACGTACAGGTCGACGCTCGGGTTGGGCCAATGGATCAGGCCGACGTCGATGTGGTCGAGCTTCATCCGGGACGCCGAATCGCGAAGTGACTGCGCGGCAAGGTCTTTGGCATGGAAGCGGCCCGGGATCTTGGTCGCCACCATCACCTCGTCGCGCGGGATGTGGCTCTTGCGGATCGCGTCGCCGACTTCTTCCTCGTTCTCGTAATTCACCGCCGAGTCCAGGTACCGGTAGCCGGTCTTCAGCGCCGAGACGATCGCTTCGACGCCCTCCTCACCTTTGAGCGGGTAGGTGCCGAAGCCGACGGCGGGAAGCGTGAACAGGTCGCGTTCGGTGGTGGAGGTCATGCGTCCACGGTAAGCGCGGAAACGGGTTCGAGGTCGACCACGAGCGGCGCGACCGAACCCAGAACGACGACGTGGCAGGAACGGGAGGCACCCGTCGACGGATCGATGACGCTCACGACATGCCGTCCGGTCACCCCAAGACGGACGGCGAATCGTCCGTCCGGGCCGGCCGTGGTTGTCAGCTCGACGTCACCTGACGCAGTGGTGACGGTGATCGACGCGTCCGAAACGGGGCGCCCTTCGAGGCGGACCAGTCCGGTGAGTTCCAGACGTGGTCCGAGTTCCACGTCGTACGCGCCCGGCTTGTCGATGCGGACGAGTTCGGCGCGCGGCTGGTAACCATCGGCGTTCGTGATCCGTTGGTAGACAACGGGACCGGGCAGCACGAGCGAATACGAACCATCCGGTTCGACCCGCGACCAGTCGACCTCCTCGCCGGTGTCGGTGAGCAAGGTGGTGACTGCGCTGCGGGCAGGGCGACCGGGCGCGTCCCGCACATGCCCGTGGATGATCACGTCGTTGCCGGTGTGGGTCCGGTTCGCCTCCTGCCGGCGACTGGAAGGGATGAAGACGGCGGCGAAGGCCGAGAACAGACCTGCGGCGGCGGCGATCCAGTAGATGTCGTGGAAGGCCTCGAGGGTCGGCAATTCGATGTCACCGACGCGCAGCACATAGCTCAGACCCAGCACCACTGCGCCGATGATGAGCGAGCACTTACCTCCCCAGCAACGGGTGATGGTGGCCGTCACCGGCGACAACACGACCATCATCAGGCCGGCCGGCCGGCCGAGCCTATTTAACTGTTCGAGCGCGATCAGAGCCGCTCGCCGCCGACCCAGACCGACGCGATGTCGTCCGTCGTGCCGAGCGCGAAGATCTTCGCCAGAGCGTCCTCGGAGTCCTTGGCGTACTCGATGCCCATGTCGAGCGGGTCACCGTTCTTCGGACGAATCCACACCGCATCGAACTCACGCCCCACGGACAGATCGCCGACGCGGTCGCCGAGGTCCAGTGCCACCGCACCGGCGCGCGTGGCCAGGTGGAGCAGGTGCGCGGCGGTGAGCGGAAGTCCCTCGTCGGCCAGCAGTTGCTGCACGAAGTAGGCCTGCAGCCCCTCTTTCAGCAGGCAGTACCCAGTGCCTGCACCGACGTCACTACCGAGCGCGACCCAAACGCCCTGCTCGACGTGCCGCTTCAGCGGGAACAGTCCGCTGCCGAGGGCCGAGTTGCTTGTCGGACAGTGCGCGACAGACGTACCGCGCGCGGCCATCATCGACAGTTCCTCGTCCTTCGGGTGGACGTCGTGCGCCAGCACCGAGCGCCGTCCGAGCAGACCGTGGACGTCGTAGGTGGAGGTGTAGTCCGGCCCACCGAACAGTTCCTCGACCTCCTCCACCTCGCGCTTGTTCTCGTTGACGTGGGAGGTGAAGTACAAGCCGTCGATCTCCTTCATCACCCGGCCGCAGGCCGCGAGCATCTCCTCCCCCGCCGACAGCGAGAACCGCGGGGTGACCGCGTAATGCAGTCGGCCCACCCCGTGCCATCGCCGGGCCAGGTCGATCGACTGCTGGTACGCACGCTCGGGAGTGGTCAACAGTCCCTCCGGCAGGATCCGGTCGGAGACGACGAGACCGCTGATGATGCGGATCCGGCTCGCGCGGGCCTGGCTGAAGAAGACGTCCATCGCCGAGGTGAAGTGCGAACCGAAGACGAGCGCGGTCGTCGTGCCGGCCTCCCGCAGGCCGCGCAGGAAGCCCTTGGCCACGCGCGCAGCCTGCTCGTCGTCGGCCATGCGCAGTTCTTCGGGAAGAGCCGCACGGTCGAGCCAGTCCAGTAACGGCATGCCGAGCGCACCGATGACCCGCAACTGCGGAAAGTGGACGTGGGTGTCGACGAACCCGGGCAGCAGGATGCCGTCGCTCAGGTCGACCACCTGCTCGTCGGGATACTCCCGGGCGACGGCCTCGAACGAGTCGCGCCGCGTGATCATGCCCTCGACCACCCGCAGTCCGATGTCGGTGCCGGTACGCAGTGCCGCACCGTCGAAGGGACTGTCCGGTGTGTCGAGAACGGTCGCGCGGTAGATGGTCATCGAGTGGCCCTTTCGCTGTCACGATCGTTCGCGAAAGCCTCAAGCAGTTGTGCGGCGATGCCGACGGCGATGGCGGCCGGTTCCTTGGAGGTGACCTGGGGGATTCCGACGGGGCACTGGATGCGCGCGATCGCCTGTGGCGTGTGCCCTTCCTCGACGAGGGTCTTCTCGAAGCGTCGCCACTTCGCGTTCGACCCGATGAGGCCGATCGTGCCCAGGTCGTCCCTGCGCAGCGCCGAGTCGCAGAGCGCAGCATCCTCGGCGTGGTCGTGACTCATGATCACCACATGCGTGCCGGACGGCACCTCGGTCAGCAGCACCTCAGGCACCGGAGTATGACGGACCTCGACCTCCGCCACCGTGTCGACCAGCTCGGAACGCACCGAATCGACCTGCGCCACACGGGAATCGGCGAGGTAGAGGAGGACGTCGTGCCGCGCAAGGATGTGCGCCAACTCCCGACCCACATGACCGAGTCCGAACACGGCGACCGCCGGCGTCGGCGGCGAGGGTTCCAACATCATCGTGACCTCACCTCCGCAGCACTGCACACCGAAACTGTTGTCGGCGTGCGCGCTGAGTGACATGTGCATCTGCTCGGGTTCCTCGCTCGCCTCGACCAGCATCTCCCGCGCGCGGGTGATGGCTGTCTCCTCGAGATTGCCACCGCCGACCGTGCCGTACGCCTGTACCGCGGTGACGACCATCTTGGCGCCGGCCGCCCGCGGAGCGTGTCCGCGCACAGCAACGACCGTCACCAGAACCGCCGGCACCCGTTCGTGGCGAAGGCGCTGAATCACCTTGGCCCAGTGCATGATTCGTGATCCTCAGTCGGGATCTGACGAGTTGCCCGCGCGGGCATCCTCCAACGCCCAGAACACCGCTTCCGGCGTGGCCGGGCAACCGATCTCGATGACCGCTCCCCCGTCACCGAACGCCGCGGCAGCCTGTCGCAGCGCCTCGCGCACCGAGAAAGCCAGCATGAGCGGTGGCTCACCGACGGCCTTCGAGCCGTAGACGACGCCGTCCTCATGGGCGTTCTCCAGCAGCTTCACGTTGAACTCGTGCGGCATCTCCGAGAAGCTCGGCAGCTTGTAGGTGGACGCGGCCTGCGTGGCCAGGCGTCCGCGCGTCGGCTTGTCGCTGGTGTCCCACCGAAGATCCTCGAGCGTCAACCAGCCCGCGCCCTGCACGAAACCGCCCTCGATCTGTCCGATGTCGACCAGCGGCGACAGGGAGTCGCCGACGTCGTGGACGATGTCGACCCGACGGGTCGTGTACGCGCCGGTGAAGCCGTCGACCTCGACCTCCGCCGCGGCGACGCCGTACGCGAAGTACTTGAACGGGTTTCCCTGCACGATCGAGGCGTCCCAGGACAGACCCTCGGTGCGGTAGTAGCCCGCCGCCCAGAGCTGGACCCGGTCGAAGTAGGCCTTCTTCACCAGATCGTCCCATCCGATCTCCTCCTGCATGTCGGCCTTGACCTTCTCCAGCCGCGCAAGGATCTGCTCACACGCGTCCTTGACCGCCCCACCGTTGAGGTCGGCACCCGAACTTGCAGCTGTGGCAGAGGTGTTCGGCACCTTGTCGGTACGCGTCGGCGCGAGGCGCACCCGGTCGAGCGGGATACCGAGCGTGGTCGCCGCGACCTGCAGCATCTTCGTGTGCAAGCCCTGGCCCATCTCGGTGCCGCCGTGGTTGATCAGCACCGAGCCGTCCTTGTAGACGTGCACCAACGCGCCCGCCTGGTTGAACGAGACGAAGTTGAACGAGATGCCGAACTTCACCGGCGTGATCGCCAAACCGCGCTTCACGTCGTCGTGCGCGGCGTTGAACTGCTCGACCTCGGCCATCCGGCGGTCGAGTTCGCCGTTGCTCCAGACCTGGTCCCAGCAGGCAACCATCCGGTGCGGATGACGCACCTCCTGGCCGTACGGGGTCTCCTGACCCTCCACGTAGAAGTTCTTGCGCCGCAGTTCATGGGCCGGGATACCGAGCGCCGGCGCGCAGCGTCCGAGAAGGTCCTCGGTGACCAGCATGCCCTGCGGTCCACCGAACCCACGGAACGCAGTCTGTGACGTCTTGTGCGTCTTGGCGATGCGCCCACGCACTCGGACATTCGGCAACCAGTACGCGTTGTCGGTGTGACACAGCGCCCGGGCGAGTACCGGCTCGGACAGGTCGAGGCTCCACCCACCATCAGCAGTGAGCAGGGTGTCGAGCGCGACGATCTTGCCCTCGCCGTCGAACCCGACCTTCCACGAGGAGTGGAAGCCGTGCCGCTTGCCGGACATCGTCATGTCCTGATTCCGGTTGAGCCGCAGGCGGACCGGGCGTCCGGTGAGCTTGGCACCGAGTGCGGCGATGGCGGCGAAGCCGTGCGGCTGCATCTCCTTGCCACCGAAGCCGCCACCCATACGCAGGCACTGAACGGTGACTTCGTGCGCCTCGACGCCGAGCACGTGCGACACGATGTCCTGCGTCTCGGTGGGGTGCTGGGTGCTGCACTGGATGAAGACCTGGCCGTTCTCGTCGATCAGTGCGAGCGAGGTGTGGGTCTCCAGGTAGAAGTGCTCCTGCCCGGCGAACTCGAACTCGCCCTCGAACACATGAGCTGCCTGCGCGAACGCGGTCTCGATGTCGCCGCGCATCATGGTCGGTGTCGCACCCTGGAAACTCTCGGCCTCGATCGCCTCGGTGACCGTGATGAGCGCCGGGAGCGGCTCGACCTCGAGCTTGACCGCGGCGGCACCACGACGGGCTGCTTCGAGGTTGTCGGCGAGCACCCAGCACACGGCGTGCCCGTAGAACATGACCTCGTCCGGGAACAACGGCTCGTCGTGCTTGATGCCGGCGTCGTTGATCCCGGGCACGTCGTCGGCGGTCAGCACCCGCACCACGCCGGGGACGTCGTACGCCGGCTGGACGTCGAGCAGGGTCACCTTGCCGTGCGCGACCTCGGACCGCACCGGGTACGCGTGCAGCGTGCCGGCCGTGCGGCCCACCAGATCGTCGGTGTACAGCGCCGCACCGGTGACGTGCAGATCAGCCGCCTCATGCGGCATCTCTTGTCCGACAACGGCATTCATCGGACGCTGGGAAAGGGTGCTCATGACGCGACCTCCTCGGTCGTCTGCGCGAACAACTTCGGCAAGGACGTACGCAGCGTCGCGGCGCGGTAGCGGGCGCTGGCTCGGTGGTCGTCCATCGGCGTGCCTTCGCCGCCGAGGACCTCACCCGCCGCTGCAGCCGTCTGCCCCGTCCACGGCTTGCCCTCGAGCGCCTGCTCGGTGGCGGTTGCCCGGATCGGAGTGGCCGCGACGCCGCCGAGTCCGATGCGTGCCTTCTTGACCACGCCGTCGTCGATGTCGAGCGCGATGCCGACGGCCACGCTGCTGATGTCGTCGAAGCGACGCTTGGCGATCTTGTGGAAGGCCGTCACCCCACTGAGCGGCAACGGAATCCGGATCGCCTTGATGAGCTCGTCCGGGTCGCGGACGGTCTGGCGGTAACCGGTGAAGTAGTCGGCCAGCGGCACCTCGCGCTCCCCGCCGGGGCCAGCGAGGACGAGGTCCGCCTCAAGCGCGAGCAGCGCGGGAGGGGTGTCGCCGATGGGCGATCCGGTGCCGAGATTGCCGCCGATCGTGCCGCCGTTGCGAATCAGGCGGGAGGCGAACTGCGGGAACAGCTGGGCCAGCAGCGGGACACGTCCGTCGAGCAGGCGCTCGGCCTCACTGAGGGTCAGTGCGGCGCCGAGTTCGACGAAGTCTTCGTTCATCTCGAAGCCGCGCAGTTCGGCGAGCCGGTCGATCGCGACGACCAGCGGTGCACGCACGCCCTTGATGTTCACGTCGACGCCCCAGTCGGTGGAACCGGCGACGACGACCGCGTCCTCGTCGCCGGAGATGATCGAGAGTGCCTCGTCCAGGGACGTGGGGCGCACGAACCGTCCGTAGTGGTGCTCGACGCTGGTGGCAGCGCCTTCGGGCGCCGGCGAGGAGAGGCGGGTGACCCGCTCGTCGCTCTCGTCCGCGTCGCCGAGTGCGTACGCGGCGTCCCGGATCGGGCGGTAGCCGGTGCAGCGGCACAGGTTGCCCGACAGCGAGTGCAGGTCGAACCCGTTGGCCCCGTGCTCCTCGCTGTCGTCGCCCCCGGCCTCGCGATCGGGGCGGTAGAACTCGGCGGCCATCGAGCAGATGAAGCCGGGGGTGCAGTAACCGCACTGCGATCCACCACGCACGGCCATCTCGCGCTGCACCGGGTGCAGATCGTCGGGCGTACCGATGCCTTCGGCGGTGACCACCTCCTGGCCGTCCAGCGTGAGCGCCGGGATGAGGCAGGCGTTGATCGCGGTCCAGCGCGAACGGCCGTCGGTGTCGGGGCGAAGCACCATGATCGAGCAAGCCCCGCACTCACCCTCGGCGCAGCCTTCCTTGGCTCCGGTGAAGCCGCGGTCGCGGACGTAGTCGAGGGCGTTGGTGGACGGATCGATCCCGGCCATCGAACTTGCGCGTCCGTTGAGGATCATCTCGGGTTGTCCAGAAGTCATGCTTTCACTCCCCAGTGCAGTCGGCGCTCGGCCGCTGGACGGTCTACCCGGGAAACCGGGAGCATGGTTGCTGATGCCTTACCGGCGCCCGGTTATCCATGCGAACGGGCACCCGTCCGAGCCACAGTACGGACTCGCCCGACAGAACGGAAGGTTTCGCTGGGGGAAATATGTATTTCGTCTGGTGGAATCTCGCGGACGCGAACGGCCGGTTCGCTGCCTGCGTCACCGGCCGTCCGTCGAAGCCGACTCAGACCAACTGACGGCTGAGCACCGCGTGCCGATTGACGTCCTTGTAGAGCAGGTAGCGGAAGCGTCCGGGTCCGCCGGAGTAGCAGGCCTGCGGGCAGAACGCGCGCAGCCACATGAAGTCGCCCTCCTGCACCTCCACCCAGTCCTTGTTGAGCAGGTAAACGGCCTTGCCCTCCAGCACGTACAACCCGTGCTCCATCACGTGGGTCTCCGGGAACGGGATCACACCGCCGGGCTCGAAGTTGACGATGTTGACGTGCATGTCGTGGCGGATGTCGGTCGGGTCAGCGAATCGCTGTGTGGTCCAACGACCTTCGGTACCGGGCATCTCTGCGCCGGGGACGTCGTCCTCGTGGGTCACGAAGGCCTCGGGCACCTCGATGCCCTCGACCCGCTGGTACGCCTTGCGGATCCAGTGGAAGGTGGCGTTCTCGCTGCCCTCGTTGTGCAGCGTCCACTGCGCCTGTGGCGGCAGGAAGACGTAGCTTCCCGGACGCAGGTCGTGGCTCTGGCCGGCGAGGGTCAGCTTGAGATTGCCCCCGACGACGAACAAGACACCTTCGGCACCCGGATCGAGTTCGGGTTTGTCCGAACCTCCACCCGGAGCAACCTCGAGGATGTACTGCGAGAACGTCTCGGAGAACCCGGAGAGGGGCCGGGCGATGATCCACAGTCGGGTGTCGTCCCAGAACGGCAACAGGCTGGTGACGATGTCGCGCATCGTGCCGCGCGGCAGCACGGCGTACGCCTCGGTGAACATGGCGCGGTCCGTGGTGAGGTCGGTCTGTTGCGGCAGCCCACCCTTCGGAACGTAATAGGTGTTGGTCATGAGCGTCCTTCCGTAACTGTTCGTACTGCATTCAAGCGGTCGGGGCCCGGCCGTGCCGGTACCGGTGCCGGTGGGTATACCTGGTCGTGTGCAAGAACTGGACGAACGAGCAACTCCCCACCCGACGGCACGACGGCCGTCGAGCTGGTGGGCTCTGACCGCGATCAGCTTCGCTGTCCTCGGCTTCGCGCTGCTGCCGATCGTGCCCTCCACCGCACGACTCGGCCGGCTCTCCGTGCCGGTACTCCAGACCCTCTGGCCGGTCATGCTGGCGCTCGGACTTCTGGTGATGGTGATCGGAGTCCGGCGCCGTCACACCGTGGCCTGCGTGCTCGCTGCCTGCGCGGCGTTCGCAGCGCTGGTGCCGATCAACCACTGGCGGCCGGCCGGCTGCGCGGACGGCGAGACGCCCACCGGAAATCTCTCGGTGCTCACCGCGAACGCCTATGTCGCAAACGCCGACCTGCAGGCGCTGAGCACGGTCGTCCTCGACCGGGACGTCGACCTCCTGGTGGTGCCGGAAGCGACGAACGATTTCGTGGCGCAGTTCTCCGAGACCACAGGTGGACGACGGCTCACCCACCGCACCCGTGTCACCCGGGACGACGGGTTCTCCGGTACCGCGGTGCTTTCCCGATTGCCCATCGAACAGATCGGCGGAGCCACCGGCGGTTCGGCCAGGCACACATTCGATCAGCCGGCAGTGCGACTGATTGTCGCCGGCTTGCCCGTCACCGTTCAAGCCGTGCATCCCTACCCCCCGGTGGAAGAGGTGCGCAGTTGGGACGCTTCGCTGCGCGAGCTGGGCCGTTGGCAGCGGGCGAGCACGGACGAACACCTCGTGCTCGCAGGCGATTTCAACGCATCGTGGGCCCATCCCGCTTTCCGAGACGCGGTGGGTGGCCTGCACGATGCCGGCCCGTCTTGGGGTCCTTTCGACCGTCCGACCTGGCCCGTCGGTGGACGTCTGCCGAGCTTCGTGACGATCGACCACATCATGGTGCGCGGCTTCGAATCGACCGATGCGGCGGCCATCGACGTGCCGGGCAGCGACCACCGTGCGGTCTGGAGCAATCTGCGCCTGTGTCACAGCAACGCGAAGCCGGCAACCTGAGCGCCGATCTGCTCCAGCAGGCGGTCCCCCTGTGTCATCGCCTCGTCCTGATCGCGTGCGACGTCCATCAGTGCGTACGCCCTGCGCACGCCGAGCCGGGACAGTCCGTCGGCGCCGAGCTTGTTCACTCCGCATACAGCGACGACCGGAACGCCTTGTGCTGCAGCCAGTTTGGCGACGGCTGCGGGTGCCTTGCCATGCAACGTCTGCTCGTCGAGGGCTCCCTCGCCGGTGATCACCAGGTCGGCGCCGACGACAGCCTGCGGCAGGCCGACCATCTCGAAGAGCAGTTCGGCACCCGGACGCAGTTCGGCACCCAGCAGCGCGACGGCGGCGAAACCCACTCCGCCAGCAGCTCCCGCCCCGGCGACATCGTGGCGGTCGGCGCCGGTTGCCTTCGCAACCACGTCCGCCCAGCGTCCGAGGCCGGCGTCGAGTTCGCGCACCTGCTCGGTCGAGGCACCCTTCTGCGGGCCGTACACGGCAGCTGCTCCGCGCTCCCCGGTCAGCGGGTTGTCGACATCGCAGGCGAACAACAGTTCTGCATCGGCCAGACCGCGATGAAGACCCGTCAGGTCGAGCTCGGCCACATCATCCAGTCCGGCTCCGCCCGGTGCGATGTCAGCGCCGTTCGAGTCCAGCACGCGAGCACCGAGCGCCTGCGCCATGCCGGCGCCACCGTCGGTGGACGCGCTCCCGCCGATGCCGATCACCAGGGTGCGCGCTCCGGCGTCCAGAGCCGCGGCGATGACCTCACCGAGCCCTCGACTGGAGGCGTTCATCGGGTCGAGATCGTCGCCCAGCATCGCCAGGCCGCTCACCTCGGCCATCTCCACGACCGCGCGCTCGCCGTCACGCACGTAGGCAGTGTCGATCGTCCGTCCGACCGGATCGGTCGCCGTCAGAGTCTCCCGCCGGAAGCCGGCATGCTCGGCAGCGGCGAGCGTGCCGTCGCCACCGTCGGCGACCGGCACGGTGACCACGTCCAGGTCGGTCACCACACTGCGCAAACCCCGCTCGAGGGCCTCGGCGACCTGTGCAGCCGTCAGCGTGCCCTTGAACTTGTCCGGCGCGATGACCACCCGAGTCATGTCGTCAGCTGCCCCGGTAGGTGCTGAAACCGTAGGGGTTCAACAGGATCGGCACGTGGTAGTGCTGGTCGGCGTCCGCGATCGTGAACGCCACCGTGATCTCGGGGTAGAACGACTGCTCGCCGAGGCCGTCGAAGTAGTCCTTCGCGGCGAAGTGCAGGCGGTAGTCACCCACCTCCATGCGCTCGGGACCGATCTCCCCGACGCGACCGTCGGCGTTCGTGACGCCTTCACCCAATTGCTCACCGGCCAGCGTCTCCAGCGTGATGCGGACGCCTTCGGCCGGCTTGCCGCGACTGGTGTCCAGAATGTGTGTGCTCAACGTGCCCATCAGCGTGCAACCTCTTCAAGTCGCAGCAACGCGATCTCGCGCAACTGCGCGACGGTCTCTTCTCGTTCGGTCTCGTCGTCGTTGGCCAAGCGGCGTTCCAACTCGCTCAGGATCTCCGGAGCGGTGCGCCCCTTGGCCCGGATCAGGAAGACACGGTCGAACCGCTCCTCGTACGCCTCGTTGCCGGTACGCAGTCGCTCAATCACGTCCTGATCGCTCTGGTCGAGGCCGGCCTGCTCCTTCGCGGAATGCTCGGCCTGGTGGTCGGGACTGGAGGCGCGCTCACCGATGCGCGGGTGACCGGCCAGGGCAGCGTCGAGCTCGTCGTCGTCGAGCGCCCCGGCCGATGCCTCGGCCTGCGCGAGGAGCGCTTCGCGCGAGTCGTACGGACGAGCGGCCGCGACCTCCCCCGCCCAGCGCTCGACCGGCAAGCACGCAAGCAGCGCCTCGTGAACCTGTTCCTCATTCATGGCGTTGAATAGGGAAGGGGCGCTCATCTGGGCTCCTCGGAATCTCAAACTTCCGCGATTCGGAAGTTTAGTTACGCATGGCGGAACGCTAGTCGGGTGCGCCCACCCGGTCAAGGATCGTGCCGTCCGGCGAGACGGTCAATCCGTCCCAGTTGTACAAACCCGGTCGCATGACGGCCGCAGGGGTGATTGGCTGGACTCATGTCCTCCTCGACGCAGACCATCGGCCTCATCGGCGGACTCTCCTGGGAGTCGACCGCCGAGTACTACCGCCTCGCCAACGAGACCGTGCACAGCAGGCTCGGCGGCCTGCACTCGGCACGCGTCCTGCTCAGCAGCCTCGACTTCGCGCAGATCCAGCAACTCCAGGATGCCCGCGACTGGGATGCCCTGGGCTCCGTGCTCGGCGGCGAGGCCAAGCGCCTCGAAGCCGCCGGGGCCACGATGATCCTGCTGTGTTCCAACCCGTTGCACGTGGTCGCCGACCGCATCGACGACGCAGTCGACGTGCCGCTGATCCATATCGCCGACACCGCCGGCGCGGCCGCGAAGAACGCCGGAATGAAGGAGGTCGGCCTGCTCGGCACCGCGTTCACGATGAACGAGACGTTCTACACCGAACGCCTGGAACGTCAGGGCCTGACCGTCCACACGCCCGCGCAGGGAGCGGTGGGTGAGATCAACCGGATCATCTACGACGAGTTGTGCGTCGGCATCGTCAACGAGAAATCGCGCCGCTACTTCCGGTCGGTCATGCAGGACCTCGCCGACCGCGGCGCCGAGGGAATCATCCTGGGCGCCACCGAGATCGAGTTGCTCGTGACCGCCATGGACGCCGACGTGCCGATCTTCCCGACGACCCGCCTGCACATCAAGGCCGCGCTGGACGAAGCTCGTTAGTCCTCGATCTCGATCCCGAAGGCGCGGACCAGCGGTTCGATGCCGTCGACCCAACCGGCCATCACGTTGCGCATCTTCCACAGGCCGCCCCGGCGGTAGACCCGCAGCAACACGACCGCCTTCTCCTCGGTCAGCACCGTCGTGTCGAGTTCCAGCGCAGCATCACCGATCTGCACCTTGACCGCGAGCTGCTGTCCGCCGAGCGGGTGGTCGTCCGACAGAGCGACGTTGACCGCGCGGCAATCGTCCGGGAGTTCGGTCAGATCGATCCGAATTCCGTTGTCCCGCAAGGTCACCGCCCCGGACGCCGAGACAGGATTGTTGAAGAAGACGAACGAGGATTCAGCAAGAGCCTGACCGTTGCCGTCGACCTCGAAGGCCATCGGGTCGACCGGTTCGCCGACACCGGCGCCGACCGTCGCGTGCACCTCGACGACGGTGCCCGGCAGCGCGGAGTTCTGCCCGGGCGCGAGGACGGTCGCGCCGGCCAACGCGTCCGGATGAACAGTGTTGTTGGAAGCCCCGGGCACGGGCTCGGACGGGTTGGGTTCAGGTTCAGGTTCAGTGCAGCGAATCACCATCGTCGAGACCTCGGTGATGTCCTCGTCCAGGGCCGCCGGCGGGGTCGCCGCAAGCGCCTGCTGCAGCGCGGCGGCGAAGTCCTTCGCGGATGCGTACCGCTGCTCGGGCTGTTTGGCCAGACCACGATGGACGACCTCGCTCACCGGCTGCGGGACACCCGCCGGCAGGGGCGGCACCGGCTGCTGGATGTGTGCCATGGCCAAGCCGACCGCGGTGTCGGCCCTGAACGGCCACGCACCGGTGAGCATCTCGAAGGCGACGACCGCGAGCGAATAGACGTCGGAGGAGGGCCCGACCTCGT
The DNA here is from genome assembly GCF_004146205.1 of Yimella sp. RIT 621. NCBI lineage: Bacteria > Bacillati > Actinomycetota > Actinomycetes > Micrococcales > Dermacoccaceae > Yimella > Yimella sp. RIT 621. The sequence continues at coordinate 176,631 of NZ_SEIP01000007.1, read as the reverse complement.
GACCGAGGGCAGCTTCTGGCGGCAGGTACTGCGGGGTGCCGAGCACCTCGCCCGCCCTGGTCATTCCGGCCGAGCCGAGTGCGCGGGCGATGCCGAAATCGGTGAGCTTGGCGGTGCCGTCGGGCGTCACGACGATGTTCGCGGGCTTCACATCGCGGTGGACGATGCCTTTGACGTGGGCCGCGTCGAGCGCGGTCGCAGCTTGAACGAGGAGTGCGACGGTGTCGGCCGGCGACAGCGGAGCTCGCGCCCGGATGATCGACGACAACGGATCGCCCTCGACGAGTTCCATGACCAGGTAAGCGGATCCGTCGTCCTCGCCGTAGTCGTGGACCTGGGCGATGTTTCCGTGGGACAGCTTCGCGGCGTTGCGTGCCTCGGTACGGAAGCGTTCGAGGAAGTCAGGATCGTCGCTCAAACCGGCGTGCAGCATCTTCACCGCGACCGGACGGTCGAGGACCTCGTCGTGTGCCCGCCAGACCTCGCCCATGCCGCCTCCGGCGATACGGGTACGCAGACCGTAACGGTTGCCGACCCTGGTCGCTGCCGCTGCGTCCATCACTCTCCCCTCCGCGCGCCAACCCTAGTGCGCGTGCGCGCGGCTAGCCTCGACTCATGTCTACCCCGCAGCTGCCGTCGGACGTCCGAGCGACCGCCCAACGGGCGGTGCGACTCATCGACGAGCGCCTGCCGGGCTACCTGGACGGGATGTACCTGCACGGGTCGCTGTGCTGGGGCGAGTACTTCGACGACAGCGACATCGACTTCGTCGCCACCACGACCCGGCGCCCGAACGAGACCGACATCGCCAAACTGCAGCAGATCCACCGCGACCTGCCCGACCACTTCGACGGCTTCTACGTGCCGACCACCCAGCTCGCCGAGGACCCGTCCGTCCTGCCGGTGCACCCGGGCGTGCTGCACGGCAAGTTCACCGTGGCCCATCACTGCGACGCCAACCAGGTGACCTGGCAGGAACTGGCCGAGCGCGGCATCACCGTGCACGGCCCGGACGCCGGCGAACTCGACATCTTCACCAGCGACACAGTGCTCGAGCTCAACACCCGGACCAATCTCGAGGGCTACTGGTTGCCACGGCTGCAGGGGCTGGTCGACACCCCGGACGCCGGGATTTCCCCTCGCGAAGCGGCGTGGAGCGTGCTGGGAGTACTGCGGCTGCACCACGCGCTGACCCAGCACGCGATCACGTCCAAGTCGGGTGCCGGACGCTGGGGACTGGAGGCGATGGACGAGCGCCACCGCCCGGTCATCGAGCACGCCTTGGCGTGGCGGGAGGAGGGCCGGGACGACGGCGCCTTCGCCGACGATGCCGCCCGGCAGAGCGTCACCGTCGACCTGATGTCAGACGTCCTGGGTCAGCACGACCTGCACCCGACCGACACTCCCTGACGCCGACGCGAGATCTCCCGATAAAATCTTCGCGACAGGTGCATCCACCGGCCACCGAACGCTCGCGCTTGCCCCGGCCGCTGCCCACGGGTCCGCCGCGGCGCCCGTCGGCGCGAACATCACCGTGGTGGTGATCAGCATCGGCTTCGTGCACGGCACCGAGCCGCAGCAGTTCGTCATCGACCCGCGACTGCTGGACGAGGGCTACGTGATCGTCGATGTATCGCGCGAGCCGCTGGACGGCAACCGGAAACACTCCGGCGACAGCATCGTTCGCGGCACACTGCCGATCTGAGTTCTCCGTTCAGTCGCCGCCGTGGGTCGGACGGAAACCCTTGAGACGCAACGAGTTACCGACGACGAACAGGGACGAGAACGCCATCGCGAGACCGGCGACCATCGGGCTCATCCGACCCGACATCGCCAGCGGGATCGCCGCGACGTTGTAGCCGAACGCCCAGGTCAGGTTGCCGTAGATCGTCCGCAGCGTGCTGCGCGACAACTCGACGGCGGTCGCGACCTTGCGCGGGTCACCGCTCATGATCGTGATGTCGGCGGCCTGCATGGCGGCGTCCGTGCCGGTGCCCATCGCGATACCGAGATCGGCCTGGGCCAGCGCCGCCGCATCGTTCACCCCGTCGCCCACCATCGCGACCTTGCGTCCCTGTTCCTGCAGGTGTCGGATCTGCTCGGCCTTGTCGGCAGGAGTGACCTGCGCGATGACCTCGTCGATGCCGAGTTCCGCGGCAACGGACTGCGCCACGGACTCGTGATCCCCGGTCAACAGCACCGGACGCAACTCCAGCGCCTTGAACGCCGAAACGGCCTGCGCCGCAGTCTCCTTGGGCTGGTCGGCCACTTTCACGAAGCCGCGAGCCGCGCCGTCCCAGCCGACGATGACCACGGTGCCACCGCCGTCCCGCGCCCGGTCGACTTCGGCGGTGAGTTCGTCCGAGAGCGACATCCCTGAGTCGGTGAGCAGCTTCTCCTGTCCGACGACCACCGGCACCCCGCGGACGGTGCCGCGCACTCCGAAACCGTCGACCGTCTGGAAGTCGTCGACCTCGGGCAGCGGCGGCTCCTCCGCACGCACGATGGCCTGGGCGATCGGGTGCTGCGAACCCGCTTCGACCGCGGCAGCGGCACGACGTACCGCCTTGCCGCCGTGGACGTCGACGACCGACATCTCGCCCGTGGTGAGCGTGCCCGTCTTGTCCAGCACGACGGTGTCGATGCCGCGGGAGGTCTCCAGTGCCTGCGGACCGCGGATCAGGATGCCCAGCGAGGCCCCTCGACCGGTGCCGACCAACAACGCTGTCGGAGTGGCGAGACCGAGCGCGCACGGGCAGGCGATGACGAGTACGGCCACCAGGGCGGTGAAAGCGGTTGCGAGCGACCCGCCGATAGTCCACCAGCCGATGAAGGTGACCAGTGCGACAGCGAGCACGATCGGCACGAAGATGCTCGACACCTTGTCGGCCAGCCGCTGCGCGTTGGCCTTGCCGGTCTGCGCCTGCTCCACCATGCGAGCGATCCCGGCCAGCGCGGTGTCGGAGCCCACGCGGGTGGCGCGAACAACGAGACGGCCGCTCACATTGACCGTTGCGCCGGTGACGTCATCGCCGATGCTGACGTCGACCGGCACCGACTCACCGGTCATGGCGGACGTGTCGATGCTCGACCTGCCCATCTCGACGACGCCGTCGGTGGCGACCTTCTCACCCGGTCGGACGACGAAGTGATCGCCGACCCTGAGCTGCGACAACGGGATTCGTTGCTCGGTCTTGTCGCGCAGGACAGCGACATCCTTCGCGCCGAGTTCGGCGAGGGCCCGCAGTGCCTCGGCGGACGAGTGCTTGGCCCGGGCCTCGAGGTAACGACCGGTCAGCAGGAATGCCGAGACACCCGCCGCAGCTTCGAGGTAGATCGCACTCGATGCGTGCTCGGGGTGCATGAGGAGCTCGAAGTGGTGCTTGAGGCCGAGTTCGCCGGCGTCGCCGAAGACCATGGCCCAGACCGACCAGAGGTACGCGGCCAGCGTGCCGAGGCTGACGAGGGTGTCCATGGTGGAGGCGCCGTGCTTGGCGTTGGTCCAGGCGGCGCGGTGGAACGGCAGCGCGCCCCAGAGCACGACCGGCGTAGTGAGTGCCAGAGCGACCCACTGCCAGCCGGTGAACTGGAACGCCGGCACCATCGACAACAGGATCACGGGCAGGACGAGTGGCCAGACGATCATCAAGCGACGCTTGAGCACCTCGGCAGGTGCCACCTCGTGATTCATGTGGTCGTGCGTATCGTGCGTGCGCTCGGACGCGCCGTAGCCGGTCTTCTCCACGACCCCGATCAGATCATCGACCGTGATCGGGCGCGGCGCCCGCACCAGCGCCTTCTCGGTCGCATAGTTCACCGAGGCGCTCACACCGTCGACCCGGTTGAGCTTCTTCTCGATACGCGCCGCGCACGACGAACACGTCATTCCGGTGATGTCGAGCTCGACATCCCGCAGATCGCCGTTCGCGTCGGCCTTCCGGACATCCTGATCTGTGGTCATGTGGACTCACCTCCGCCTTTCACTATACCCCTAGGGGGTATAAACGCCCAGCCCGGTCGTCCATTCCCTGTTTCCGAAACTACGCTCGATCGAGTGAGCCTCGATCCGCACTCCGACGCCTACTACCGGCGCATCGACGAGAACACCTTCATGCCCACTCTGCACGCCCAGGGTGCCTGGCAGGACGCCGAGCAGCACATGGCCCCGATCAGCGCGTTGATGACCTACATGCTCGAGGCGCACGAGCCTCGTGACGACATGCAGATCGGCCGCATCACCTGGGAGATCCTCGGCATGATCCCGGCCGCGGAGTCGCACATCGAGGTGGTCACGCTGCGCCCGGGACGCACCATCGAACTGCTCGAAGCCACCCTCACGATCGGCGGCCGCGTGATCATCCGCGCCCGCGCCTGGCGGCTTTCGGTGCAGGACACAACCGCTCGTGCCGGAAACGAACTGCCCGCAATGGACGGGCCGGAGCACGCGGCTCCCATGGACCCGACGAAGGAGTGGCCCGGTGGCTACATCGCCTCGCTCGAGATGCGACAACTGCCCGGTGGACGCGACGGACGCCGGTCGGTCTGGATCCGCACGCGTCCGACGCTGGTCGAGGGCGAGCGGGCCACTCCGGTGGCCGCTCTCGTCACCCGCGTCGACACGGCCAACGGAGTCGCGACGAGGTTCCGCCCGACCGAACTGATGTTCCCGAACGTCGAGTTGTCACTGCACCTGATCCGGACGCCACGACCAGGCTGGGTCGGTCTGGACACGGCGGTCACCTTCGGACCGACCGGCCTCGGCCTCACCTCGACGACGGTCCACGACGAGGACGGCCCGGTCGGCAAGATCGAGCAGTGCCTGACCGTGCGCGAGTTCCCGGACCGGAGCTCGGCCGAGTAGCTGCCTGCTCAGAGCCGGAGCGCTCGGCGTGGGGTCACGGACGCCGCGGTGAGCACGTCGGCTTCGGGCAGACCCGCCACGTCGACCGCCCAACGGACACAGTCAGCCAGCGTAGAGGTGCTGCCGGCGATCGAACCCCCCTGCACGAGGCGGGCAGTGCCACCTTCCACCCGCACGTCGAGCGTGCCGATCCGGTAGGGACCGTCGCTGAGCCCGGTCGCGGCCATCGAATCCGAGACCAGCACGATCGTCTCGGGACCGAGGGTCTCGAAGACCATCCGAACCACCTCGGGTGCGACGTGGACGCCGTCGGCGATCAGTTCGACGAACACGTCTCCGCGGCCCGCTGCTGCGAGCGCGACCGCCACCGGACCACCGGCGCGGTGGTGCATCGGCGGCATGCCGTTGAACAGATGCGTGATCACTGCCGGATGTCCCGACCTTTCGACCACGTGATCGATCGCAGCCGTCACGGTGGCGGCATCGGCATTCGTATGGCCGATCGCGGGGGTGATGCCGTGGTCGACCAGCACGCCGATCAAACCTCGGGTGTCACCACGTTCGGGAGCGAACGTCATCTGGCGCAACGCATTCGGCGCTCCGGCGTGCTCCGCGACGGCCGCGAGTTGCTCGATCAACCCGCGGTCGGCATCGCGCAGGGCGGTCGGGTCGTGAGCGCCGCGCCGCGCGTCCGACAGGAAGGGGCCTTCGAGGTGGATGCCGAGCAACGTGCCGTCGGCGACGAGCGGGGCGAGCACGCGCACCGAGTGCTCCATCGTTTCTGCCGTGCCGGAGACGAGGCTGGCGACAAGCTGCGAGACCGTTTGCGACCGGTGATAGCCGGCGGCGGCGCGACTTCCCTTCACGTCTGCGCCGAACTCATGACCGAGTGCGCCGTGACAGTGGATGTCGATGAGTTCGGTCATGCTTCGGCCTTCGACGTGGTGATCGCGTGCGGGTTGAGTTCCAGCCTGACCGATTCGTCTGGACGCGCGGACGACGGGTCGTCCCCCACCGCCGGGACGAGGCCGACGCCGGGCAGCTCGACGGTCAGTGCCGAACCCCCGCTCACCGCACGCGCCTCCCGTACGACTCCTTCGAACGTGCCGGCATCGGAGACGCGGAAAGCGTTGTCGCGCATCAGGACCGATCCGTCGGCGTTCGCTCCAGGAAGGCCGGCGGACGACCAGCGCCGGGCATCCACCTCGGTTCGGTAGCCGAGCATGCGCGCCACCTCCCGGCCGCGTGGGTCACGCCAGACCTGCTGCGCCGGACCGTGCTGCACGATGCGGCCGGCGAGCATGACCGCCAGCTGATCGGCGACAGTCAGTGCTTCGTCATGGTCGTGCGTGACCAGCAATGCGGTCGTGCCCGTCTCGGTGAGGATGCGGCGCAGATCGGTGGCCAGCCGCTCTCGCAGGTCGCGGTCGAGAGCCGACAGCGGCTCGTCCAACAGCAGCAGTCGCGGTCGTGGGGCGAGCGCTCTGGCCAGCGCCACGCGCTGCTGTTGTCCGCCGGAGAGCGTGTTGATCGAGCGCTTCTCGTAGCCGGCGAGTCCGACGAGCTCCAGCAGTTCGGTGATCCGGGCGGTGCGTTCGCGGGACGGAACCCCCTGCCGCCGCAGCGGGTAGGCGATATTGCCGCCTACGTCGAGATGTCCGAACAGTTGCCCGTCCTGGAACATCAACCCGAACCCACGGCGGTGGGTCGGTACGCGCGTGACGTCCTGACCGTCGAAACCGACGGTGCCGGCTTCGAGGTCCTGCAGTCCGGCGATGACCCGGAGCAGGGTGGACTTTCCGCAACCGGACGGTCCGAGGATCGACATCACCTGGCCCATCGCAAGCTCGAGGCAGACGTCGTTCACGGCCACCGTCGTGCCGAAACGGACGCGGATGTCGTTCACCACCAGTCCCTCTTGCATGCTCACCAACTTCCCGTCCGACCGCGCAGTCGCTCGACCGCGACCATGATCGTCGCAGTCACACCGGCGAGGATCACGGACGCCGCGAGGGCCATGCCGAAGTGGTCGGCACCGGGGCGGCCGATCAGTTGGTAGATCACGACCGGCAGAGTCGGATTCTCCGGCCGCGCAAGGAAACTCGTCGCGCCGAACTCACCCAACGACACGGCGAAGGCGAACCCGGTCGCAGCCAGCAGCGGCTTCGTCAAAACCCGCCGGTCCACGTCCCAGAACACCCTCATCGGACTGGCACCGAGTGCAGCGGTCGCTTCCCGTTCCCGCGGGTCGACCGAGCGCAGAGCGGGCGCCATCACCCGCACCACCAGTGGCAGAGCGACGAGCGCCTGCGCGATCGGGACGAGGAGCGGCGACGAGCGCAGGTCGAGTGGCGGCTCGTCCAACGCGATCAGGAAGCCGAACCCGACGGTGACCGCGGAGATACCCAGCGGCAACATGAAGGTGGCGTCCAGCGCCGACAGCAGACGGCGTCCGCCCGCCGAGGTCGGACGCCGGGTGATCACGAAGCTGACCAGCAGTCCGAGGAGCATCGCGAGCAAGGTGGCGTCGACCGCCACCCGCAACGAGGTCAGCAGCGCATCGAAGACGCTGACCTGCAGGGCCGGCACCGATCCGACCTGTGTGAGCTTGCGGTAATGGCCCAAGCCCCAGCCATCACCGACCTGCAGCGACCGGGCGACGAGGGTGACGAGCGGCGCCAGCACGAAGATCAACGCGGCGCCGGTGAGCAGTACGTGAGGCAGATCGCTGCGCCGAACCCGTTGCTGCACAGAGGTGCCCGATCGAAGACGGGTCTCGCCACGGTCGGTGATGCGTTCGGTCAGCAACAGCAGTGAGATCACGACCAGTGCCTGCAGCAGGCTCAGCACCGCGGCGGCGCGCAGGTCGAGGAAGTTCGTGGTCAGCAGGTAGATCTCGGTCTCGACCGTCGAGTAGCGCACCCCGCCGAGTGTCAGCACCACGCCGAAGGACCCGGCACAGAAGAGGAACACCACCATCGCGGCGGAGACGACGGCCGGACGCAACGCCGGCAGAGTGACGGTTCGCAGCACCGTCCACGGACTCGCGCCGAGCGAGGCCGCAGCCTCGGCCTGCCGTGGATCGAGCGACTGCCAGCGTCCGCCGACGGTGCGCACGACCACCGCGATGTTGAAGAACACCAGGGCGGCGAGAATCGCCTGCCACGAGCCGTCCCAACCCAGGAAATCCAAGGGACCGGACGTCGACAGCAGGCTGCGGAACGCGATGCCGACCACGACGGTCGGCAGCACGAAGGGCATCACCAGCAGCCCGCGCACCAGCCCCGTCAGCGGCAGTTTCAGCCGGTAGGTGACGTACGCGATCGGCACGCCGAGCAGCACGGTGATGAGCGTCGCGAGCGAGCTGATCCACACCGTGAACCAGACGACGCGGCGGGTGCGTGGCCGCGTCAGGACGTCACGTACCGCGTCCAAGGACCATTGCCCGTCGAGGTGCAGGCCTCGGGCGACCATCGCCGACACGGGCAGCAGGAAGAACACCGCCAGGAAGGCCAGCGGGATCAGTGCTGCGAGCGCCGGAACGAGCGATCGCCCGAGGCGAGTACGCATCACCCGGAGACGGCGTCCTGCCAGCGGCGCAGCCAGTCGTCCCGGTTCTTCGTGATCTTCGTGGGGTCGACCTGCAACGGCTTGTCCGGCACCTTGACCGCGGTCTGCCAGGCGTCGGGCAGCTTCACCTGGTCATCGACCGGGAAGACGTACATGTTCTTCGGCATCGACGCCTGGAACTTCTTGCCGAGCATGAAGTCGATGAACGCCTTCGCGCCGGGCTCGTTCTTCGCGCCCTTCAGCACGCCGGCGTACTCGACCTGCCGGAAGCAGGAGTCCGTCATGGCGGACGTCGTCGGCTTGCCGTCCTTGATCGTGTCGGCGGGAGAAGTGTTGTACGACAACACGATCGGACGCGTCCCCTTGCCGCCGCCGGCGGTGTAGTCGACGCCCCACGCGTCGCTCCAACCGCTGGTGACCTTCACGCCGTTCGCCTTGAGCTTCTTCCAGTAGTCCTGCCAACCGTCGTCGCCGTACTTCGCGACAGTGGCGAGCAGGAAGGCCATACCGGGCGAGGACGTCGCGGCACCGGGCGTGACGAAGAGGTCCTTGTGCTCGGGCTTGGTGAGGTCGTCCAGGCTTTGCGGCTTCGCCTTTTTCTTCGCGGCGAACCAGGCGTCGTCGACGTTGACGCACACGTCACCGAAGTCGATCGGAGCGAGCGACTGCGCGGCTTCGCCGGGCAACGCGTACTTCGATGCGCTCTTCGGGAGTGCCTTCGGTTCGTTGGCGGCGAGGGCGCCGGAGTCGACGACCCGGGAAGCGAAGGTGTTGTCGATGCCGAACACGACGTCGCCCGTCGGGTTGCCCTTGGCGAGTACGACCGAGTTGGCGAGCTTGCCCGCGTCCCCGGAGGCGAGCACCTGCAGTTGGTATCCCGTGGTCTTGGTGAACTCGGCCTGCACGTCCTTGGGGATCACGAACGACTCGTGGGTGACGAGCTTGACGGTCGTGACCTTGCCGGACGATGTTGCTGCGGGCTTGTCGTCGCCGGTGCTCGAGCAGCCGGCGATGGCCAGGGCGAGGGTGCCGCAGCACGCGGTGGTGAAGGTTCTCCGGAACAACTGATCCTCCTCGGATGCAAGGAGGGGCTCGACTTCCTACACCGGTACTAACCGGATCAGGTTCGAGGGTCTGCGGCCCGGTCGCCGCACTCTCAGCGCACCGTGCGCTCCCCTGTCGTTTCCGTATCGGACGCTACACCGTCTCGCCGGCGTCTCGTCCGCGGCCGTTCGATGCGGCCGGGATCACAGCCTGAATCATCGGGCGCGCAAACGTGCGGGCCACACGAAACATGGCAGGCTCTGACCAGACAAATCGACCCGATCGGCCGGTGACGGCCGCTGACTTGGAGGAACTCATGGGCTCTGTGGTGTGGAAGATCGTCGCGGCTGCGGCCGGTGTGGCGGCAACTCAGATCGCCAACAAGGTCACCAACCAGGGTTGGCACGCAGTCACCGGACAGCCGGCGCCGGTCGGCAAGCACGACCCGAACTACTCCGCCAAGGAGACCGCGCTGTTCGTCCTGGTCGCCGCCGCCGTCGCGCAGGGTGTGCGCGCGCTGGGTGAGCGCAAGGCCGCCGACTTTTGGACCAAGACCGCCGGTCACCCGCCGCAGGTCGTCGTCAAGGAGCACCAGAAGGCGCTGGAGAAGGCAACGAAGAAGGCCGCCAAGAAGGCCTGACCAACAGCCTCACGTCCGGCCGACCGGGTCGCTTCTGGCCGCCCGGGCCGCGACGCTGCCGTCGGCGCGGCCCGTCGTGATCTGGAATCTGGCGGCCCGTCGTGATCTGGAATCTGTATGTCCGGACGTGGTCCGCGTCAGCTCCACAGATCCCGCGCCGCACGCGGGTGGTGGTCGGACAGTTGGTTCCACCACGAGTACCGCGATGCCGCGGCAGCCACGTGCGCTTCGTACACCGCCGCCGCCGACCGCGCGCAGGCGAGCGCTTCGCTGCGGTCGACCCGGTCGGGGTGCCAACGCACGACCCGGCGTCCGACGATCGGGTTGCCGGCCAGCGGGAGCACTCGGACGCCGATCGGCGGCTCGTAGGTCGGCAGCGCCAGAGCGACCGCGTTCCCGGCTGCGACATAGGGCCAGTAGTCCGACAAGCCTTGTCGTCCATAGGGCGCACGCAGCTTGACACCTTGTGCCGCGAAGAGATTGGTGAGGGCTTCGTCCGTGCCGTCCGGTCTACCGGGTGGGAGCAGCCAGGCGTTGTTCGCCAGGTCCGGCACCGTGAGCGGGCGGCTGGGCGGGGCGGCGTCCTCCGCGATCGCGACCAGGAACGGTTCGTACTCGATGAACTCGATCTCCTGCAGCGGCGCGGGAAGCGGTTGTTCGAACTCGGAGTGCACACCGACGATCACCAGGTCGAGCTCGCCGGAGATCAGGTGCTCGGTGATGACCGAGCTGGACGCGTCCACGATCGGGGTGATCCGCCGGTCGGGCAGCAGGTATTCGAGTTCGACCAATAGTGAGGCGAAGAACGGCGACCGGTTGGCGCCCACGCGCAGCGGTCTCATCCCGTGTTCGAATTCGGCTGCGTCAGTGACGAGTTGGTCGACCGAGTCGAGGATCGACCGGCTGCGCTCGACCACCATCTCCCCGGCGGATGTGAGCGCGACACCCTGCCGACTACGCACGAAGACCGCGCACCCGAGGGCCTGCTCGATACGCGCGATCTGCGCCGACAGCGCCGGCTGGGAGACCCCGAGGCGGGAGGCCGCAGCAGTGATGCTGCCGGTCTCGGCCACGGTGACCACAAGCCGCAGGTGATGGATGTCGACGCGCACAACCCTGAGGTTATGGCCAGGTGGGATTACCGCGATCCGCCACGCGGACTTCAACGTTACTGGTACCCCCGCGATGCCATCTGTTCCATCTGATGAAAAGGAGCTGGCCCTTGACCAGCAAGAAGACCACCCGGCGCGTGCTCACGGCGGCTTTCGCCAGCATTGCGCTGACCGGCGCCGCGGCCCCCTTCCTCCCCACCGCGGACGGAGCCACCACCGCAGCAGCGGTCGCCGCCCCCGATGTCGACCTCACTGCGGTGACCGGCCACCTGCAGCAGTTGCAGACCATCGCGAACAACAACGGCGGCCACCGCCGCGCGGGCAGCGCGGGCTACACCGCGTCCGTCAACTACGTGGTGGGCAAGCTGCAGGCCGCCGGATTCACGGTGACCAAGCAGCGTTGCACCAACTGTGCCTACCCGAGCGACAACATCATCGCCGACTGGCCCGGTGGCGACACGACCAAGACCGTGATGTTCGGGGCCCACCTGGACGGCGTCGCGTCCGGCCCGGCCGCCAACGACAACGGCAGCGGCTCGGCCGCGATCCTGCAGACCGCACTCACCCTCGCGGCCAAGAGCCCGACGATGCTCAACCACGTCCGCTTCGCCTGGTGGACCGACGAGGAGCAGGGCCTCAACGGCTCGCAGTTCTACGTCGACAACCTCAGTTCGACCGCTCGTTCGAACATCAAGGCGTACTACAACTTCGACATGGTCGCTTCGAAGAACGCGGGCTACTTCATCAACAACATCGGCTCGACGCAGTCCGCCCCGATGAAGGAGTACTGGGACAGCCTGGGCCTGCAGCCGGAGGAGAACACCGAAGGTCGCGGCCGCTCGGACGACTACCCCTTCTCCAGCGCCGGCATCCCCGCGTCCGGTTACGCGATGGGCGCGAGCGCACGCAAAACCTCGACCCAGGCCAGCAAGTGGGGCGGCACCTCCGGTGCGGCGTTCGACTCCTGCTACCACTCGGCATGCGACAGCTACCCCGCCAACATCAACACGACGGCCCTCAACCGCGCCGCCGACGGCATCGCGTACACGTTGTGGAAGCGGGCCGTGAATGACGGCTCCAGCACCCCGACGGATCCGACCGACCCGACGACGCCGGCCCCGTTGCCCACGACGACCTTCACCAACAACTACCGCTACACGATCTACGACAACTACACGGTGAACAGCCGGATCACCTCGACGAAGTCGGCGAACGTGACGACGGCCAAGGTGAAGTACTACATCTCGCACAGCTGCATCCAGGACCTGTCGATCAGCCTGGTCGCCCCCGACGGACGCAGCTACCCGTTGGAGTCCAGTTCGTACGGCTCCTGCACGCAGCGTCCGGCGAGCACGGCGGTCGAGAAGACCGTCACCCTCCCGTCGTCCGCGACGAGCGGCACCTGGACGCTGCGGGTGCGCGACAACTACTCCGGTGACACCGGGTACCTCAACGGATGGTCACTGACCGTCTGATCCACCCCAATGACATGTGCCTCCCGCCGCGGAATGCCCCGCCCGCAGCGGGAGGCACAGCCATGTCCTCACGCCTGCCACGGAGTGCCGACCCCACGGGACTCGTCGAACACCAGCCAGGTGCGGGTGCCCAGGACGCCCGGGATGGCCTGGATGCGTTCGAGGACGAGCGTGCGCAGCGAGGCATTGTCGGGCGCGTGCACCTGGACGAGGACGTCGAAGTCCGAACCCATGAGCGAGATGGTGTCCAGATAGGGCAACGTCGCGAGTTCCTCGCTGACCCGGCGCCAGGTGTTCTGCTCGATGTTGATCGCCACGTACGCCGTGGTGGTCAGGCCGGCCGCCGCCGGATCGATGGCGATCGTGAAGCCGGTGATCACTCCTCGTTCACGCAATCGCTCGATGCGCGCGTAGGCCCCGGCCCGACTCAGATGCAGCTTCTCGGCAAGCGCTCGCACGGACAGCCGGGAATCCTCGCGCAACGCCGCCAGGATGCGTGAATCAACCACGTCCAGGGCCGCTGCCGATCGTCCAGCCGTCGGTGCGGAGCGTGCATCACTACTGGACGAATTGACCTTGTCTTCGGCATTCATGAGCCGATCATCCACTCCTTTGTGCCGAACTTGAGCCAGTCGGCCCGGATAGCGACGATAGTGTGATGCAGACCACAGTCCATGATCCGGCGATCGAGGACCTCCTGCCCTCGGCCCGACCGGTGCAGCTGATCGACCCGACCGGCGCCGAGGTCACCCAGACCGGCACCCGTCGTCCTTATGTCATGCCGGACGCCGACCGGCTCCAGGACGTCTGGCGGCACATGGTGATCGGACGCCGCTTCGATCTGCAGGCGACCGCTCTGACCAAACAGGGTCGGCTGGCGGTCTATCCGTCCTCGCGTGGCCAGGAGGCCTGCCAGGTCGCTGCGATCCGTGCGCTCACCGAGCGCGACTGGATGTTCCCGACCTATCGCGAGTCGATGGCTCTGGTGACCCGCGGCATCGACCCGGTCGAGGTGCTGACCCTGCTGCGCGGCAGCGCGCACTGCGGGTACGAGCCGATGAAGCACCGCACGGCCGCCCAGTGCACTCCGCTGGCGACGCAACTGGTGCACGCGGCCGGCACGGCCTACGGTCTCAAACGTCGTGGTGAGGACTCCGTCGCGCTCGGCTTCATCGGCGACGGTGCGACCAGCGAGGGCGATTTCCACGAGGCGCTGAACTTCGCGGCGGTCTTCGATGCGCCCGCGATCTTCTTCGTGCAGAACAACAAGTACGCGATCAGCGTCCCGCTCGCCAAGCAGACGAAGGCACCGTCGTTGGCGTACAAGGGAATCGGCTACGGCGTGACCAGCGAGCAGGTCGACGGCAACGACCCGGCCGCGGTGCTCGCCGTCATGGACGCGGCGCTCGAGCACTGCCGCACCGGCAAGGGTCCGTTCCTCATCGAGGCGCACACCTACCGCATGGACGCACACACCAACGCCGACGACGCGACCCGCTACCGCTCCGGCGACGAGGTCTGCGCCTGGCTCGACCGTGACCCGATCGCGCGTCTCGAGGCGTACTTGCGTTCACGCGGACTGCTCAACGACGACCAGGCCAACGCGGTCCGCCAGGAGGCCGAAGCGTTGGCGTCCGACCTGCGAGACCGCATGAACGCCGACCCCGTTGTCGACCCGATGTCCTTGTTCGACAACGTTTTCCAGTCCACGACGCCTCAGGTTGAGGACGCCCGCGCCATGGTCGTCCGCGAACTGCAGGCCGCCGACGAGGTGACCCGATGACCACCATCGACGCTCCTGCCCGCACCAGCTCGCTGACCTTCGCGAAGGCGATCAACCAGGCGCTGCGCGATGCGATGACCGAGAACGACGACGTCCTGGTCTTCGGTGAGGACGTCGGCACCCTCGGCGGCGTCTTCCGCATCACCGACGGGTTGACCCGCGACTTCGGCGAGGACCGCTGCTTCGACACGCCGTTGGCTGAGTCCGGCATCGTCGGGTTCGCGATCGGCCTGTGTTACACCGGTTTCCGGCCCGTGGTCGAGATGCAGTTCGACGCGTTCGCCTACCCGGCGTTCGAACAGATCGCTTCTCACGTCGCGAAGATGCACAACCGCACCGCCGGCAATGTCACGCTGCCGATGGTCATCCGGGTGCCCTACGCCGGCGGCATCGGTGGGGTCGAGCACCACTGCGACTCCTCCGAGGGCTACTACGCGCACACGCCCGGCCTGAAGGTCTACACCCCGGCCACGCCGCAGGACGCATACTGGATGCTGCGCCAGGCGATCGCCGATCCCGACCCGGTGATCTTCATGGAGCCGAAGGTCCTCTACTGGAGCAAGGCGGACGTAGACACCGAGACTCCCTCGGCACCTGTCGGTCAGGCCGCCGTGCGCCGGCCGGGCAAGGAGGTCACCCTGGTGGCCTACGGTCCCTCGCTGCCGGTGTCGCTGAAAGCGGCCGAAGCAGCCGCCGAAGAGGGTTACAACGTCGAGGTCGTCGATCTGCGCAGCATCGTCCCGTTGGACGACAAGACGGTCATGGAGTCGGTGCGGCGTACCGGGCGCTGCGTGGTGGTGAGCGAAGCGCAGGGATTTGCTGGCGTCGCAGGCGAATTGGCCTCGCGGATCGCCGAACGCTGCTTCCACTCCCTGGCCGCCCCGGTGCTGCGGGTCAGTGGGTTGCCGCTTCCGTATCCGGCGCCGATGCTGGAGCACACCTACCTGCCCGGTGTCGACCGCATCCTCGATGCGATCGACCGATTGCAGTGGGACGACGAGCCGTTCGTCGGTGACAACCGTGGCTGAGCGCGTCTTCAATCTGCCCGACCTCGGCGAAGGGCTCACCGAGGCCGAGATCGTGGAGTGGCTGGTCGAGGACCAAGCAGAGGTGTCGATCGACCAGAACGTCGTGGTGGTCGAGACCGCCAAAGCCACGGTCGAGGTACCCATCCCTTACGCCGGGCGGGTCGCCACTCGCCACGGGAGTACCGGTGATGTCGTCAGGGTCGGCGCCCCGCTGATCACGGTCTCCGACAACGCCCCTGCCACGGAGGCCGTGCAGGGCGAGGACGGCGACGATGGTTCCGGCGCCGTCCTGATCGGGTACGGCACGGGCCACGCCGACCAGACCCGCCGTCGGCGCGCCCCTCGCGGCGCGCTGAACGGCGCCACAGACCGCTCCTGCGTGGACGCCACAGCCTCCCTGCCGTCGGCGTTCACGCAACAGCGTGCCCCGCAGGTCATCTCGCCGCTGGTGCGCAAGCTCGCCGCCGACGGTGGCCTCGACCTGCGCACCCTGCGACCGGCTTCGGGAACTGTGTTGCGACGCAGCGATATCGAGTCGGCGCTCTCGGCCAGGACGAACAAGCAGTCCGCCGAGCCCGAGAAGTCCGTGGTTGCCGCGGACGGCGACGAACGCATCCCGCTGGCCGGCGTCCGCAAGGCCATCGCCGAGAAGCTGTTGGCCTCCCGTCGGGAGATCCCGGACGCCACCACCTGGGTCGACGTCGATGCCACCGAACTGCTGGCCGTGCGCGCACAGTTGAAGTCGTCCGGCATCAGCCTGCTCGCGCTGCTGGCACGGTTCTGCGTCGCCGGACTCCAGCAGTTCCCCGAACTCAATGCGTCCGTCGACGGCGACACGATCGTGCGGCACAAGCAGATCAATCTCGGGTTCGCGGCTCAGTCGCCCCGGGGTCTGGTCGTTCCCGTCGTGCGCGGTGCTCAGGAGATGACCACCCGCCGGTTGGCCGAGGCGCTGGGCGACCTGACTGCTCGCGCCCGCACCGGCGACCTGTCGCCCGGCGAACTCACCGGCGGCACCTTCACGCTGAACAATTACGGCGTGTTGGGAGTCGACGGGTCCACACCGATCCTCAACCACCCCGAGGCAGCGATGCTGGGTGTCGGACGCATCATCGATCGGCCATGGGCGGTCGACGGACAACTCGCCGTCCGCAAGGTCACCCAACTCGGTTTCACCTTCGATCACCGCGTTAGCGACGGCGGTTCAGCCGGCGGATTCCTGCGGTTCATCGCCGATGCGGTCGAGCAGCCGGTGCGACTACTGGCCGACTGCTGAGCCGCCTCGGTGCGCGCATTCCTGCGTAGGATCCACGAGGACAAACCTCAATCTCTCGGAGGAAGAATCATCATGACCAACCGCCTCGGCCGCGCAGCAGCGGCGTCCCTCACCGGTGTCCTGCTCCTCGGCGGGCTCACCGCGTGCAGCAGCGAACCGGCTGTGAAGGAGAAGGACGTCGAGAAGCAGATCGAGCAGCGCATCAAGTCGACCAACCCCGACAAGGAAGTCAAGGACGTCGACTGCGACGACGACCTCAAGGCGAAGGTCGGTGAAGAGGTCAAGTGTGAGGCCGAGGTCGCCGGCTCCAAGCAGAAGTTCAAGGCCGTCGTGAAGTCGGTCAACGGCAAGACCGTCAACTACTCGGTCGAGAAGGACTGATCCTTCGCTCGATGAGGAAGGGCCGCACCGATTCGGTGCGGCCCTTCCTCATTCCTACTCCAGGTGCAGCTCATCCAGCTCTTCTCCCGCGGGAAGGCCGACCGCCGCAGCGATCGGCACCCCCGGCCGGTACGCCAGGTGCAGGTGACTCGGCGCATCGAGAACTGCGAGGTCGGCTCGCGCTCCCGGAGTGAGCACGCCGATATCGTTGCGGCGCAACGACGTCGCCGCCCCGGCAGTCGCCGCCCATACCGCCTCGGCAGGAGTCATCCGTAGCTCGCGCACCGCCAGCGCGATGACGAACGGGATCGAACTGGAGTAACACGTACCCGGATTGCAGTCGCTCGCGAGTGCGACCGTGGCGCCGGCATCGATGAGGTCACGCGCCCGCGGGTACGGCATCCGGGTGGAGAACTCCACGCCCGGCAACAGCGTGGCCACGGTGTCGCTCGCCGCGAGCGCATCGACGTCACCGTCGGTCAGGAAGGTGCAGTGGTCTACGCTCGCCGCACCCAGTTCCACCGCGAGTTGCACGCCGGGACCGTGACCCAACTGGTTGCCGTGTACCCGCACACCGAGTGCCCTCGCCTTTCCGGCGTCCAACACCGTGCGTGATTCCGCCTCGGTGAAGGCGTACTGGCTGTGTGGTTCACAGAAGACGTCGATCCACTTCGCGTGCGGAGCGCACGCCTCGAGCATCGGTCCGGTCACGAGTTCGACGTACGCCGCGCGGTCTTTCCTCGCCTCCGGCGGCACGACGTGAGCACCCAGGAACGTTGTCTCCGAGGTGAATTCGCGGGCGATACGCAGCGACCGGGCCTCAGTGTCCACATCGAGTCCGTAACCCGACTTGATCTCCCAGCTGGTCGTCCCCTGGCCGCGCATCTCCTGGACGCGGCGACGGACGAGCGAGCGCAGTTCGTCGTCCGACGCGCCCCGGGTGGCGGCCATCGACACCGCGATGCCACCTCCGTCGTACGGCTCACCGGTCATCCGTGCCGAGAACTCAGCGCTGCGGTCCCCGGCGAAGACGAGGTGAGTGTGGCTGTCGACAAAACCCGGCAGCACTGCTCGTCCGCCGACGTCGCGGTGCAGGTCCGCCGCGGGCGCCTCGGACTGCAGACCGATCCATTCGATCGCCTTGTCCGACACCACGATCGCCGCGTCCTCGACGATACCGAGCAACCCGTTGTCCTGCTCTGCGTCATTGGTGACGAGTTCGCTGATGCCGGTGATGAGCGTGCTGGTCATGCGTCCTCCCAGAAGGGTGCGATGGAGTCGGCGAGCATTCGTCCCACGTCGCCGAGGCGGTGGTGCCCGTCGGTCACGATCGGCTCACCGTCACGGACGACGGTGTGCACGTCGGCCGACGTCGCGGCGAACAGAATCTGCGCCGGGTCGATGCCGGCCGTGCGTGGTGAGTCGAACGAGACGGTGACGAAGTCGGCGTGCATTCCGGGAGCGAGCTGTCCGGCGTCCTCCCAGCCCAGGCTGTCGTGCCGGGTGGCCATACCGAGGAGGTCCTGCGCTGCGAAGTGACCTCGTGCATTGGTGCGCAGACGCTCATGCATCTCGACCGCTCGAATCTCCTCGAACATGTCGATCACCGCGTGCTGGTCGCTGCCCAGCGAGATGCCGACTCCGCTGTCGCGCAACGCTTTCGTCGGACCGATGCCGTCGGCGAGGTCACGCTCGGTCGTCGGACAGAAGCTCGCGAAGGCGTGCTCGTCTGCGAGCAGGCGGATGTCCTCGTCGTTGAGGTGGGTGGCATGGACTGCGGTCAGATTGCGATCGATCAGGCCGGCTTCCGAGAGGAGCTGGGTCGGGGTCCGTCCGTAGTGAGCGAGGCAGGCTTCGTTCTCCGCCGGCTGCTCGCTCAAGTGGATGTGCAACGGATCGACGGACCATGTGCCCTCGCAGACGTGTGAAGCGAGGTTCGCGGCGGCTGTCAGTTGGTCGAAAGGCACCGCACGCACTGAATGCATCGCGGTGCCGACGGCGAAGCCGCGCGAATGCCAGGCGTCGAGACGGCTCACCCGTTCACCCCAGGCCATCACGTCCGCATCGCCGAACCGACGTTGCTGGGCTGACAACGGGGTGTGCCCGTCGACGGTCAACCCGCCACGCAGATAGCAGGTGTCGAGCAGGGTCAACCGGATACCGGCGTCCCGTGCCGCTTGCTGCAGGGCCATGCCCATGACATTCGGGTCGTCGTACGGGGTGCCGTCCGGGTTGTGATGCACGTAGTGGAACTCACCGACCGTCGTGATGCCCGCGAGCGCCATCTCTGCGTACGTCGCCCTGGCCAGCGATAGATAGTTGTCGGGGTCCAGTTGCCCCGCAACGTGATACATGCGGTCACGCCAGGTCCAGAACGTGCCCCCGCCGTCGTGGGTGCGACCCCGCAAGGCGCGGTGGAAGGCGTGGCTGTGGGTGTTCGCGAAACCCGGCATGGTGACCCCGGCCAGCACCTCGGCATCCCCGGCCGGCGCGTCCTGCTGGACGGCGACGAAGCGTCGGGCATCGTCGCCGTCTTCTGCGTCCTCGATCGTCAACAGCACCGACCGCGCGAGTCCGTCGGGCAGCAGTGCGTACTCGCACCAGAACTGCTTCATTTCACGATCTCCCACGGTTCGATCCCGCCGTCGACCAACTCGAGCATCGGGTGCGCAGCGAGGGGTTCGGGCGTGGCTCGCCACCGTTGGAGTTGCGGGTGCCGGGTGTAGCCCTTGGTGTGCCCGGCAAGCACGGATTGAGCCGGCAGGGTCTCTCGCCGACACGACGCCAGAGCCGCGCGGTCGAGTTGAGCGGGGTGGACCGGCCAAATGCGCATCAGACGCTCGCCAGGTCTTCCAGCACCTTCACCAGTGCGTCGACGCCTCGGTGACAGTCGTCCGCCTCGGCGAACTCCTCGGGTGTGTGCGAACTGCCGGTCGGGTTGCGCACGAACAACATCGCGGTCGGCACACCGGCATTGGCCAGGATGCCTGCGTCGTGGCCGGCGCCCGTGCCGAGCATCGGCGTGTGTGCACCGAGCGTGCGCTGCAGTCGGGCACACAGCGAGGCGTCGAACGGTGTGGTCGGGGTCCAGGACTCCTGGCTGAGCGCACCCGGGAAACGTCGCTCGAGTGCGGCGATCGTGTCGAGCACGAGGCGCTCGTCGCTGCTACGGGCGTCCAACCAAGCGGTGACATGCGAAGGAATCGCGTTCACACCACCGGGTTGTACATCGAGTTTGCCCACCGTTGCGACACAACGGGATTCACCGTCGCGGCGGGCAGCTTCCTCGCGGGCGGCCTGGACGAAGGCAGCCGCTTCGAGCATCGCGTCGGCTCGGTCGCCCAGCGCGGTGGTGCCGGCGTGGTCGGCCCGTCCGGCGAAATCGGCGCGCCACCGCCCGTGCGGCCAAATGTCCGTACCGACGGCGACCGCGGACGTGGCCGGGTCGAGGTCGGCCAGGGCGCGGCCCTGCTCCACGTGCAGTTCGACGAACGCAGCGATCCGGCGCAAGGTCTCCTCGTCCCGTCCGATGCCCGTGGATCGACCGGCGCGCTGCATGGCTTCGGCCATCGTCACACCGTCGGCATCCTTCAGCGCGAGCGCACGGTCAGCGGTCATTGCACCGGTGATCACCCGTGAACCGGCGCAGGCAACACCGAAGCGTGCACCTTCCTCGTCGCCGAAGTTCACGATCCCGATCGGACGATCGGGCCGGAACCCGTTGTCCTGCATACGTTTCACAGCGGCGAGGGAAGACACGACGCCGAGCGGCCCGTCGTACGCACCACCGTCCGGCACCGAGTCGAGGTGCGAGCCGGTGACGACCCCGGCGGTTGCGTCCGGGTCTCCCCACCAGGCCCACTGGTTGCCCATCCGGTCCTCGACAAGGTCGAGACCGAGTGCGCCGCACTCACCGGCGAACCATTCGCGCAGCGTGAGGTCCTCGTCGGTCAGCGCGAACCGTCGGTAACCGGCCGTCCGACCGTCGCGTCCGATCGGTTGCAGTTCGGCCCACATCGCGTCGAAATGGGAGTGCACAGAAGTCACCTGTCCAACCTAGGCTCGGTCACATGGCTGACGAAACGACTCCGGCGATCGAGGCCGCCCGTGCGGCAGGTATCGAACACACCGTGACCCGGCACGGGAAGGTGTCGAGTCTGGAGGAGGCCGCGGCAGCGCGTGGGATCGAACCGCGCGACCTGATCAAAACCCTCGTCGTGCGGGTCACCGACGACGAGTACGTGTTCGTGCTCGTGCCGGGTGACCGTCAGTTCTCCTGGCCGAAGGTGCGTGAGCTGCTCGGCACCAAACGACTGTCGATGCCCGACGCGGCGACGGCCAAGCAGGTGACCGGGTACGAACGCGGCACCATCACCCCGTTCGGTTCGGCGCGCGACCTGCCGGTCTACGCCGACGAACACCTGCGCGGCCGCACGATCAGTCTCGGTGGTGGCGGTCACGGCGTCGGTCTCTCTGTCAGCGGTGACGACGTGATCGCCCACTTCGGTGCCACCGTCGCCGACCTGTCCGAGCAGGACTGATCCGAAAGTCCGCATAACTCGTGGGTCGACCCGTCTGATCTGCGGACACTCCCCACGAAAGTCCGCAGAACGCGTGGGTCAACGCGCTCGATCTGCGGACTTTCTGGGGTCATCTCAGCGTCCTGCCTTGGGTGCCTTGGACTCCGCGGCCTTGCGGGTGGCGGCCAGTTGGGCCGCATCGGCGTCGTCGGCGTCCCGCACGACCGGCTCCATCGGCACTCGCACCCCACGCTCGTCGGCGATGTCGACCGCACGCTGGTAACCCGCGTCGACGTGCCGGAACACACCGAGCGCCGGGTCGTTGGTGAGCAACGCGTTCAGCTTTGCGGCTGCGAGGTCCGTGCCGTCCGCGACACCCACCTGCCCGGCGTGGATCGAGCGTCCGATGCCGACCCCGCCGCCGTGGTGCAGCGAGACCCAGGTGGCACCGGAGCTCGCTGCGGTCAGGGCGTTCAGCAGCGGCCAGTCCGCGATCGCGTCCGAGCCGTCGAGCATGCCCTCGGTCTCCCGGTACGGGGACGCGACCGAGCCCGAGTCGAGATGGTCGCGACCGATGACGATCGGCGCGGAGACCTTGCCCTCCTTGACCAGTTGGTTGAACAGCAGGCCCGCCTTGTGGCGGTCGCCGTAGCCGAGCCAGCAGATGCGGGCCGGCAGTCCCTCGAACTCGACGAATTCGCCTGCGGCGTCGAGCCATCGGTGCAGGTGCTCGTTGCTGGGGAAAAGTTCCTTCAGAGCTGCATCGGTGACCTCGATGTCCTTGGGGTCACCCGACAGTGCGACCCATCGGAACGGACCGAGCCCTTCACAGAACAGCGGACGGATGTAGGCGGGGACGAAACCGGGGAACGCGAACGCCCGGTCGTATCCGGCAGCACGTGCCTCGTCCCGGATCGAGTTGCCGTAGTCGAAGACCTCGGCACCGGCGTCCTGGAACCCCACCATCGCCTGCACCTGGCGGGCCATCGACTCACGAGCCTTCTTGGTGAAGCCGTCCGGGTCGCCCTCGGCCTCGCGCTGCCATTCGTCGACCGAGTACTCCAACGGGAGGTAGGACAGCGGGTCGTGCGCGGAGGTCTGGTCGGTGACGACGTCGATGTGGATGTCGCCGTTCTGGTGACGCTCGAGCAATTCGGGGAAGACGTCTGCGGCGTTGCCGACGATGCCGATCGAGACCGCGCGCTTGTCCTGCTTCGCCTTGTTGGCCCGCGCGATGGCGTCGTCGAGGTCGTCCGCGATCTCGGTGAGATAGCGCTTGGCGACGCGACGCTCCATGCGGGTGCGGTCGACATCCGCGATCAGGCAGACACCGCCGTTGAGCGTCACGGCGAGCGGCTGCGCGCCACCCATGCCGCCACATCCACCGGTGAGTGTGATGGTGCCGGCCAGTGTCCCGTCGAACCGCTTGCGTGCGACGGCGGCGAAGGTCTCGTAGGTGCCCTGCAGGATGCCCTGCGTCGCGATGTAGATCCACGAGCCCGCAGTCATCTGGCCGTACATCATCAGGCCCTCGGCTTCCAGCCGGCGCAACTCCGGCCAGGTGGCCCAGTCGGGCACGAGGTGGGAGTTGGCGATCAGGACGCGCGGTGCCCACTCGTTGGTGGTGACGACACCGACCGGCTTACCCGACTGCACCAGCAGAGTTTCATTGGGCTGCAACGACTTCAGTGTCTCGACGATGGCGTCGAACGCCTCCCAGCTCCGGGCCGCGCGGCCCGTGCCGCCGTAGACGACGAGGTCGTCCGGACGCTCGGCCACCTCGGGGTCGAGGTTGTTCATCAGCATCCGCAGGGGCGCTTCGGTCTGCCAACAGGTGGCGGTGATCTCGGTACCGCGGGGAGCGCGGACAGGGCGTGCACCTTGCATCGTAAATCTCCTTCGGCGGTGGGTCAGTTGAGCGGGCCGGTGACGGACTCGGCGGCCTGTACGGCCATACCGCCCGTCACGAGTGCGCTGACCCGTTCGATCTCGGGCGAGAGGTACCGGTCCGGGCCGGGCTTGGGCAGGTCGAGCTGTTCGATGAGCGCAGCGGTGATCGGGCTGGGCTCGAGCGGAGCGCGCAACTGCACGCCACGGGCAGCGGTGATCAGCTCGATGCCGAGCACCCGAGCCAGCCCGTCGACGGCCCGGCGCAGCTTGCGTCCGCCGGCCCATCCCATCGACACATGGTCCTCCTGCATCGCGCTGCTCGGGATGGAGTCGACGCTGGCCGGGGAAGCGAGTCGCTTGAGTTCGGAGACGATGCCGGCCGCCGTGTACTGCGCGATCATCAGTCCGGAGTCGACGCCTGGGTCGTCGGCCAGGAAGGGCGGCAGACCGTGGTTGCGGGCGACGTCGAGGAAGCGGTCGGTGCGCCGTTCGCTCATGCTCGCTACGTCGGCGATGACGATCGCGAGGAAGTCCAGCACGTAGGCGACGGGAGCGCCGTGGAAGTTACCGTTCGACTCCACGCGTCCGTCGAGGGTGACGACGGGGTTGTCGACGGCCGAGGCAAGTTCCCGGTCGGCGACAGTGATCGCGTGAGCCAGGGTGTCGCGCGCGGCGCCGTGCACCTGCGGCGAGCAGCGCAAAGAGTAGGCGTCCTGGACCCTGGTGCACGCTTCGGGGTCGCGGTGTGACTCACGAATACCACTGCCGGCCAGTGCTTTCCGCAGGTTCTCGGCGGATGCTGATTGACCCGGATGCGGACGCAGCACGTGCAGTTCCGGCGCGAACACGTCGTCGGTGCCCAGCAGTCCCTCGACACTCATCGCCGCCGACAGGTCGGCAGTGGTGAGCAGCATCCGTAGGTCGTCGATCGCCAGGCACAGCATGCCGAGCATCCCGTCGGTGCCGTTGATGAGCGCCAGGCCCTCCTTCTCCTGCAGCACGACCGGTTCGATACCCACCGCGCGGAGCGCTTCACCGGCCTCCATCAGGGTGCCATGGGCGTCCAGCACCTCACCCTCACCCATCAAGGCGAGCGCACAATGCGCCAGCGGCGCCAGATCGCCGGAGCAGCCGAGCGAGCCGTACTCGCGCACGCACGGCACGATGCCGGCGTTGAACATCGCGACGTAGGTATCGAGCGTCTGTGGACGGATACCGGTGCGACCGGTCGCGAGGGTGGAGATACGCAGCAGCATCAGTGCGCGCACCACCTCGCGCTCCACGAGCGGACCGGAACCGGCGGCGTGTGAGGCGACGAGCGAGTGCTGGAGCTGCTGTCGCTTGCTCACCGGAATGTGTTGCGTTGCAAGAGCGCCGAATCCGGTGGAGATGCCGTAGTGCGGCACCGTGTCATTAGCGAGACCGTCGATGATCGCCCGCGACTTCTCGACCTCGGCCCGCGACTGCTGCGACAGCGCGATCGGGCATCCGTGCCGGGCAACCGCGACGACGTCGTCGATGCTCAGCGGACCGATCCCGACTTCGACAGCTTCTGCGTGCTCGTTGCTCATGTCTGTCATTCCACTCCCGTCGCGGCCGGAGCGACACCGCCGAGGTATCATCACTGTCTCAGATATGAGACAGTCGAACAGTGCCCGATGCCGGCGAAGCGCTCGCCCTCCTTCAACTGCTCGCCCGACGAGGCACGCCCCAGCCCGGCGCCGCCCTGGCACGCGAACTCGGCATCCCGCGTTCGTCGACCTACCGACTGCTCGGCGTGCTGCGCGATGCAGGTTTCGTGACCCACTCCCCCGACGATCGACGCTGGGGACTCGGCGTCGCTGCTTACGAACTCGGCTCGGCCTACACCCGCCAGGAACCGCTGCAACGGGTCGCCCTCCCGACCATCCGGCGGCTGGTCGACGAGGTGCAGCAGAACGCCCACCTCGCCGTGCTTCACGGACGCGATGTGCTCTACGTGATCGAGGAGCGAGCGCCCGGGCGTCCCATGCTGGTGACGGACGTCGGCGTCCGGCTGCCCGCCCCGCTCACCGCGTCCGGGCTCGCCTTGCTCGCGGCGCAGCCCACCGCTCAGGTCCGCGCGCTGTTTCCGTCACGAGCCGAGTTCGTTCAACGCCAAGGCGTGGGACCGACCTCACTCACGGCCCTCCGATCGGAACTCGCGCAGGTGCGCCGTCGCGGCTACGCGATCGAGGACGGCTCTGTCACACCAGGAATCGCGTCGATCGCGGCGTGCGTGTTCGACCACACCGGGCAGCCGGCAGCCGGTCTGGCGTGCACCTTCGGTGCCGACCTACCTGAGTCGGACCGCGACGACCTCGTGGCGCAGGTGCAGGCGAGCGCCGCGTCGCTCAGCCACCGCCTCGGCCACCGAGCCTGACCCACCCCGAATCCGCGTGAGTTTCTGCCCTTCGCCGCGCCTGGCTAAGGGCAGAAACTCACGCCGATTTTGATAGCGCCTGCGTGATTGGCTCTCAGACGGTGAGCAAGACCTTGCCGATATGCGTCGAGTCGTTGAGCAGACGATGCGCATCGGCCACCTGGTCGAGCGGCATCGTCCGGTCGATGACCGGCTTGATCTGTCCGGATTCGATCAGCGGCCACAGATGCTTGCGGACCTCGGCGACGATCCGCTCCTTGTCGGCCTTGTCGCGTCCACGCAACGACGTGGCGATGACGGAGCCCCGCTTGGCCAGCAGCGCCCCGATGTTCAGCTCCGCCTTCGCACCACCCTGCATGCCGATGATCACCAGGCGCCCATCGGGCGCGAGCGCAGAAACGTTGCGTGCCAAATACTTTGCACCGATCACGTCGAGGATCACATCGGCTCCGCGCCCGTCGGCCGCATCCTTGATCTGCTCGACGAAGTCCTGCTGCTTGTAATCGATCAGGATCTCGGCGCCGAGTTCGCGGCACCGTTCGAGCTTCTCGGCAGACCCTGCGGTGACAGCGACCCTCGCCCCGAGCGCGCGGGCCACCTGGATCGACATGGTGCCGATGCCGCTGCTGCCGCCGTGCTGGAGGAACACCTCACCCTCCTGTAGGTGCGCGGTCATGACGATGTTCGACCACACCGTGCACGCGACCTCGGGCAGACCGGCAGCGTCGATCAGTGAGACACCGCTGGGAACGGGAAGCAACTGCCCCGCCGGGACAGCGACCTTCTCGGCGTACCCACCGCCGGCGAGCACCGCACAGACCTCGGCGCCCGCGCTCCAGCCGTCCACGTCGTCGCCGACCGCGCTGATCGTGCCGCTGACCTCGAGGCCGGGAATGTCCGACTCACCCTTCGGCGGCGGATAGTGGCCCTGACGTTGCAGCAGGTCGGCCCGGTTCACCCCGGCCGCCGCGACATCGATCACGACCTCGCCGGACCCCGGCTGCGGGTCGGGCACCTCGGCAAGGGTCAGCACGGACTCGTCGCCGAACTCGGGAAGGGTCACAGCACGCATGTGTCGACCCTACGACCGGGGACGGACGTGTCCATGGGATCGAAACCACCTTCTTGACGTCCGCGGCACTTCTGGACATGCAGATCACGACCGGCGTTGCCGACGGCACCCGTTGCGGTCTGGACCGCCAGACACGAACCGGATGTCAGGATGGGGCCATGACGCCCGAGGACGAGAACACCCAGCAGGACGCGGCGACCGCAGCCGACGAACACGGCCGGTTCGTGGTGATCACCCAGGACGGCATGGGTGTCGCCGATCCGAACGAGAACTCCGAGGACTCGGACGAGGAGTCGAGCGACCGTAAGGTCGAGAACGCCACCGAGCTGGTCGAGCAGCCGGCCAAGGTGATGCGGATCGGCTCGATGATCAAGCAGTTGCTCGAAGAGGTGCGCACGGCGGGCCTGGACGATCAGGGGCGCAAGCGGCTGGCCGACATCCACCAGCGTTCGATCGCCGAACTGAAGGACGGTCTCGCGCCGGAGTTGGCCGAGGAACTCGACCGCATCGTGCTGCCGTTCGGTGAGGAAGCGCCCAGCGACGCGGAGTTGCGGATCGCGCAGGCGCAGTTGGTCGGCTGGCTGGAAGGTCTCTTCCACGGCATCCAGACCGCGATCGTCGCTCAGCAGATGGCGTCACAAGCCCAGTTGCAGGCGATGCGACGCGGGTTGCCGCAGCGGGCCGAGCAGCCGTCCGAACATGGCGGGGACGACCACCCGACGGGTCAGTACCTCTGACGCGCTCGCACGTTCACTCGTACATCACGTAATCGGGCCTCGGGGAGAGCGCCAGCACCTCGTCCGGTTTCATCAGCGGCCCACCACCCGCGGTGTCCTCCTGATAGAAGATCTTGAAGCCGCCCTTGATGTTCGAGGGCGTGCCCTTCATGACCGCGTCGTACGCCTTCACCTTGTCCGCCGGTACGCCGATGCCGTCGACGGACTTGATGACCAGCACGCCGGGGTGTTGCTTGAGTCCCGACTCCTCGGTGAAGATCGAACGGCGCAGCACGTGGACGATCAGCGCTTTCTCCGGCAGGTCGTTCTCCTTCACCAGTCCGGACAGGTAGGCCGCGACCTCGTCCACCTTCGCGCCCGTCGTCGTGCCGAACACTTTGCCCGGGATCTGCCCGGGCTTGATCGCCCACTCCGGGTCGAGGGCGAGACCGATGTGCGGTTTGAGCAGCCACTCCTCGTACGCCTTCGCCTCGTCCAGGAAGGACGCGAGACCGGGCTGGATGTCGAGCAGCAGGATGGCCCCGTTGTCCTCTGCCGCCTTGCTCCACTCCCCGATCACCTTCGGGTCGAGGCGCTCGCGGAACATGCCGTCCCGGCCGGCGTACGGGTGGACGACGGTGGTGATCAGTTCCATGACCGGCAGCGGCTTCACCGTGCCGTCGTCGTACTGCTTGACGACCTTCATCATCTTGTCGATCTGCGCCTGCAGATCATTGGTCGCGCCGAGCTCTCCGAGCGCCGGGGCACCGGGCATTCCGCAGTAGCCGACGAGCCGGTGCTGCGGCAGGATCGTGCGCGCCCCACCCGGCAGCGTCTTGCCGGCAGGCGGCGTGGACGAGGGCGCAGGCGTGGTCGACGACCCACCGGAGGGTGTCCCGGAGGTCCCCGGCGTCTTGACCGGGTCGTTTGTGGACTCACTGCTACATGCGCTCAGTCCGACCGCCAGGGCTCCGGCCAGGACTGCACGACGACTTGTCTGGTTCTGGGTCACGCCCGCCACCCTAGGCGACCGCCCTGCGCACTCAGGCGAACACCGGTTCCTGCATCCGCCCGTCGGCCAACCGCACCACCTCGTCCTGCTCACCCAGCGTCGCGAGGTCGTGCGTGACCACGATCGTCCCGGTGCTCTGGTCCTTGGTGATCCCCCGCAGCAGGTCGATGACCTCGACGCCCCTCTCGTGGTCGAGCGCAGAGGTCGGCTCGTCCACCAGCAACAGTTGCGGGTCGTTCATCAGCGCCCGCGCGATCCCCACCCGCTGGCGCTGGCCGCCCGACATCGCCGCCGGACGACGGTTCGCCACGGCCTCCAACCCCACCGACTCGAGCAGGTGCATGGCGCGCTCCCGCATCTGCGCCGAGCGGTCACCGGACAGACGGGCCACCATCTCCAACTGCTCCATCGCGGTGAGTGATCCGATCAAGTGGGGCTGCTGGAAGACGAAGCCGATCCGATTTCGACGCAGATCGGTACTTCGCGACCGGGAGGATCCGGTGACGTCCTGGCCGGCCAGCATCACCCGCCCTGACGTCGGCCGCAAGAGCAGTCCGGCCACCGCGAGCAGGGTCGATTTTCCTGATCCGCTCGGGCCGGTCACCGCGACGAACGCACCGCGATCGATCGTCATCGACACGTCGTCGAGCGCCTTGACGACACCGTCGCCGTCCGGAAATTCGACCGAGACCCGTTCGAGTTCGAGTGCGTGAGTCATCGGGCGCCTCCGAGTGCGGCCATCGGGTCGACGGTCACGACACGGCGCAGGGCTGCCACCGCACCGATCAAACCGACCACTACGAGAAGGACGAGTGGTTGGACGACTGTGCGTGCCTCGATGACGATCGGCACGCGTCCGCCGACGGCGAGGCCGGCCGCGACGGACGCGGCAGCACCGAGCACGCCGCCGATGAGCAGGGTGAGCAACGCCTGCCAGAGCGCGTCCCGGACGAGGTAGGAGGTGCGGGCGCCGATGGCCTTGAGGACGGCGAGATCGGGTTCGCGTTGCACCGTCCAGACGGTGAAGAACGCACCGATCACGAGTGCGCTGATCGCGATGAGCAGACCCCGGATCATCGTCAGCGACCCGTTCTCCGCGGAGTACGAACCGATCGCGCCGAGCGCGTCGTCCTTCGTCTTCGCCAGCAAGCCGGTCGAGGACTCGAAACCGGTTGCCTCGAAGGAGGATCCGACGTTCATGAGAATCACCGAACCGACCCCGTCGCTGGGATCCTGTCGTCCCACCGACGGGGTCACCCA
Source organism: Yimella sp. RIT 621 (assembly GCF_004146205.1). Lineage (NCBI taxonomy): Bacteria > Bacillati > Actinomycetota > Actinomycetes > Micrococcales > Dermacoccaceae > Yimella > Yimella sp. RIT 621. The sequence goes on along the minus strand of NZ_SEIP01000007.1, from coordinate 146,590 downwards.
GAGCACGGGCAGGTGGCTGAACGACGCATCGTCGACCGTGGCCGCGACGCGCAACTTGCTGCCGGCAACGGTGATCTCGTCCCCGGCACCGATCCCCCGATCGTCGGCCAGTTCACGGCTGATCATCGTCGATCCGTCGGCAAGTCCCTTCGGCGCGGCTGGGGCCGACGGGTCGATCCCGAACAACGCGACCTGGACGACGACACCGTCCACCGTGGCGCGCGAGTTGCCGATACGCAGCGGATCGGCCGACCTCACTCCTGGTTGGCGCCGGGCCGCGGCCACCTGTGCGTCAGTCACCCGGCCGGCGTTCATCGACAGTTCCTGTCCGGCGGCGGGCTTCTCGAACACGATGCGATCGGTCGACAAGGACGTCACTGCCGAGATCGACTGCCGCGCAAGCCCTTCGGTCAACCCACTGAGCACCACCACAAGTGCGGTGATGAGGCCGACCGCGGCGACCATCAGGGCGAATCTGCCCCGAGCCCACCACAGGTCACGGACTGCCAAGAACACGTTGCACAACTCCTTCTGGACACACTGATGTCGATGTCGTCCAGTTCACCCCGCACCAGGCAGGTCGCACATCGCGCAACCGATGGAATCGGCGGATCGACCGTCGATGGACGACGGGATCAACCGTTCGATGGATGCCGCGAGGAAGCGCCGACGGGCGCTGTCGAAGTACGGTCGATGGTGATGCCTGCCGCCACCGCTCCGATCGCACCGAGCCCTGTGCTGCGTACTCTCCAACTCGCCGTGCACGGGCTCTTCGCACTGCTGTTGGCCGTCGGGACGGTCCGCGGCGCGCAGGAGAGCAGCCACCCGATCCCCCTCGTGCTCGGGTGTCTCGCGCTGGGTGCCTGGTACGCGATCGGACTCGTCGCCGAGAAACGCAGGCCCTCGTCCGGTGTCGTCTGGTTCGCAGCGCTGTTCGTCGGGTGGATTGCCCTGGTCGCGGTGAGTGTCGAGTTGTCCTGGGTCGCGTTCGCGCTGTTCTTCATCGCGCTGCACCTGCTCCGGGTGCCAGTGGCCCTGGCCGTCATCGGGCTCGCAACGCTCGTCGTGGTCACGGCTCAGTTGGCCCGGGGCGACGGCCCCGTGGTGCCGCGCATCCTCGGCCCCTGCATCGGCGCGCTGGTGGCGATAGGCATCGCATCCATCTACCGGCAGCTGCGGACCGAGAGCGAGCAACGAAGGCAACTGAACGCCGAATTGCTCGCGGCACAAGGTGATCTGATCGCTACCCACGACGCGCTCGCCGGTGCTCAGCGTGAGGCCGGAGTGCTGCAGGAACGAGCCCGCCTGGCCCGCGAGGTGCACGACACCCGCGCGCAGAGCTTCTCCAGCATCGTGCTGCTGTCGCGTGCCGGGCTCACCGGCACTGCCGACGAATCCCAGCTGCGTGACGTGCTGACCCGCATCGAGCAGGCGGCCGCCGACGGCCTCACCGACGCGCGATCGGTGGTGCACGCCCTCACCCCGACCGAGCTCGAACGCGCCCCGCTCTCTGCTGCGCTACAACGGCTGATCGACCGCCAGTCCGGCCCGACCAGACTCGAACTCGTCGTCGACGATCAGGTGGGCTCGCTCCCCACCACCGTCGAGGTCGCACTGTTACGCATCGCGCAGGGCGCCCTCGCGAACGTCCGTCAGCACGCCGATGCCTGCCGCGCGGTCGTCACCCTGGGCGGGGACGCCCACGTCGTCCGACTCGATGTCCGCGACGACGGACGCGGTTTCGACCCGTCCGCACCCATCGTCCCGAGTCAGAGCGGCGGCTACGGGTTGAACGCCATGCGAGCCCGTACCGAAGAGACCGGTGGACGCTTCGCGGTCGAGTCCGCACCCGGTGAGGGCACCACCGTCCAGGTCGAGATCCCGTTGAACGGAGCGCGCTCATGACGCGAGTGCTCATCACCGACGACCACCCGGTGGTACGCGCCGGTCTCCGGATGCTGTTGGAGGCAGCCGGAATCGAGGTTGTCACCGAAGCCGCGAGTGGCACGGAGGCGATCGAACTCACCCGGATGCACCAACCGGAACTGGTACTGATGGATCTCCAACTCGGGCCAGGCATGGACGGCGTCGCGGCCACCGCCGCATTACGGGAACTGCCCGATCCCCCGCACGTGTTGATCGTGACGACCTATGACACGGACGCCGACATCCTGCGTGCCGTCGAGGCGGGGGCCGTCGGCTACCTGCTGAAGGACGCGCCGCCCGACGAACTGATCCGCGCAGTCCGCAAGGCCGCGCACGGCGAGACCGCCCTCGCACCCGTGGTGGCAGACCGGTTGCTGGCGAGTCTGCGGAACCCGGTGCAGCGGCTCAGCGCTCGCGAACTCGAGGTGCTCACACTCGTGGCCGACGGCGCATCCAACCGGGAGGTCGCGAGGAAGATATTCGTCAGCGAGGCGACGGTGAAATCACACCTGGTGCACATCTTCGACAAGCTCGGCGTGGATTCCCGCACCGCCGCCGTCGGGCGCGCCCGCGACCTCGGGCTACTGCGCTGACAACCGGCCGGGCTGCGGCACGGTGGACGCAGCGCGAACGGCCTTGAGGATCCGCGCGGTCGCGTAGTCGGCCTCGGGCCAGCCGACCAGATCGAGCCAGGCGTGGTCGTACGCCTCGCTGGCCACCGTGACCTCGGGTTCGCGGTCACAGACGACGCGGAAGATGACGTCGGCGTGCCGCACCCGCGGGTCGAACACGACGGTGACCAGGTCGCCCGGGTCGATGTCGATCCCGGTTTCCTCCGCCACTTCCCGCCGCACCGCGTCCCGGGGTTGTTCGCCGCGGTCGATCAGACCACCCGGCAGGGAGTAGCCCGCGCGATGCGCCTGCCGCAACGCCAGGAGCTTGCCGTCGAACTCGATCAGCGCGATCGCGCCCAGGGAATAGGTGGGCTTGAAGGTACGAACGAGCCGCTGGCCGACCGCCGGGGAGAGCTTGCGGTAGAGCCGGAAACCGGTGCGCTGCAACGCACCTGGTTCGTCGCTCATGTTTTCGCCACCTCGGCCGAGTCGGCGGTGCTGCCGTTCGGCCGGGAAGTGTGGTGGTGACGTACCGCCTTGATCGCGTTGTTGAGCACCGCGATCAACGGGACGGCCACGAACGCTCCGAAGATGCCGGCGAGCAGCGTTCCACCGGTGACGCCGACGAGGATCGCAAGCGGGTGGATGTCGACCGCCTTGCCCAGGATGATCGGGTTCAGCAGGTTGCCGAACAACTGGACGATCAGCACCAGCGCGACGGCGACGACGATCGCAGTGGTGAGGCCCTGGCTGACGAACGCGATCAGGCACACCACCACACCTGCGACCAGCACCCCGATGAGCGGCACCAGCGATCCGAGGAAGAGCAGCACGGCCAGCGGAACGACCAACGGCATGTCGGCGATCATCATCACCGGCACCATCGCGAGCGCATTGATCGCGGCCAGCAGTACCAGGCTGCGCATGTACGCGGTCAGCGTGCGCCAGGCAGCCTGTCCGGCCTCCTGCGCGTGGTCGTGGATGTGATCGGGAAACATCGAGACGAACCATGCCCACATGCGTCCCCGATCGAACAACATGAACAAGGTCGCGAACAGGCAGAACACCCCACCGGACAGCACGCCGATCGCGCCGGTCGCACGATCGAGCGCCTCGGACGATCCGCCGAACTGCTGCTGCAGAGTGTCACCCAGTTGAACCGAGAAGCGGTCGGCCTGCTTCGGAGTCATCTCCAACGGACCGTGCACCAACCAGTCCCGCACCGAGGCCAGACCACCGTTGAGTTGGTCCAGCAGGCTGTCCTTGGAGTAGGCGATCTGGCTGATCACGAACCACAGCAGCCAACTGATGATCGCAATACCGCCTAGGAAGACGATCAACACCGCGAGGGTGCGTGGCACCTCCCATCGGGTCAGCAGCGCGACCATCGGCTGGAGCAGCGCAGTGATCATGATCGCCACGGCGATGGTGATCGTGACCAGACTGATCTCGTTGAGCAGCCAGAACAGCGTGATGACACCGCTGACGATCAGGATCAGACACAGCGACCACCATGCGGCGACCTGCACCCCGAAACTGACGTCGTCCAGCGGACGCTTGGGACGCTCGTCCTGAGCATCCGCCGGTACTTCGGCCGACACCATGGCGGGGGTGGTCTTCACCGGCTGAACCGCATCGGGCTCCGCGGCGGAAGCCCGTCCGGAACGAAGGAAGTCACGCACAGTGACAGCCTGCCACTGCTCGACCGCCGGTTCAGCCCACCCGACGAGCGAGTGACAGGCCGGCCGCTCGTCCGGAGAAGATGCAACCACCGAGGAACGTGCCCTCGAGCGCGTTCTTCCCGTGGACGCCGCCTCCTCCGAACCCGGCCGCTTCGCCGGCGGCGTACAACCCTTCGATCGGGTTGCCGTCGCTGCCGAGCACCCGCGACTCGAGGTCGGTCTGGATGCCGCCGAGCGTCTTGCGGGTCAGGACGCTCAACTTCACGCCGATCAACGGACCGTGCTCGGGGTCGAGCATTCGGTGCGGAGCGGTGACGCGGCCGATCTTGTCGCCGCGGTAGCTGCGGGCGTTGTGGATGGCGTTGACGGAGAAGTCCTTGGAGTACTTGTTGCCGATCTCGCGGTCACGTGCTTCGACCTGGGCCGTGACGACATCGACGTCGAGCAACGGTTCGTCGGTCAGCGCGTTCATCTTCGCGACGAGCTCGGGGAGGGTGTCGGCGGTGACGAAGTCCTCGCCGTTGTCGACGAACGCCTGCACCTCGCGCTGCGTGCCCTTGGCCACGCGCGACTTCAACACCGCCTTCACGTCCCTGTCGGTGAGGTCGCGGTTCTGCTCCGAGCCCGACAGAGCGAACTCCTTGGCGATCATCGTCGTGGTGAGGATGAACCATGAGTGGTCGTGCTGGTCGATGCCGGGCGTCGTGCGCAGGTAGCGCAGCGTGCCGAGCGTGTCGTAGGAGGGGAAGAACGGTGCGGGCAACTGGCGCCCGAGCGCGTCGAACCACATCGGCGAGGGTGCGGACAGGATGCGGATCGCGTGGTTCGGCCACACCGGGTCCCAGTTGTGGATGCCCTCGACGTAGTGCCACATGCGGTCACGGTTGACCAGGCGACCGCCCGCCTCGGCGGTGATCTCGATCATGCGTCCGTCGACGTGTGCAGGGACGCCGGTGATCATGCGCTTGGGCGGCGTGCCGAGACGCTCCGGCCAGAACTTGCGGACGAGTTCGTGGTTTCCGCCGATGCCGCCGGACGCCACCACGACCGCCTGCGCGGTGAACTCGAAGTCGCCGATCTCGTCCCGGTTGCTCGACACACCACGTTCACAGGAGTCGGGCGCGAGGACGCGTCCGCGGACGCCGATGACGGCGCCGCCCGAGGTGACCAGGCCGTCCACACGGTGCCGGTGGGCGAAGGTCACCAGGCCTTTCTGCGCTCCCTCACGGGCCAGGTCGATGAACGGCTTCGCGATGCCCGTGCCGGTGCCCCACGGCACGTGGAACCGGGGCACCGAGTTGCCGTGCCCGGTCGCGCGGCCGTCGCCCCGCTCGGCCCAACCGACCATCGGTGTGAACTTCACGCCTTTGCCGGTGAGGTACTCGCGCTTGATCGACGACGCGAACTCGACGTACGCGCGTCCCCATTGCTTGCCCCAGTGGTCTTCGTCGTGCTCACCGTCGAGGCGATCCCATTGCGCGCTGCCCTGCCAGTCCTGCCAGGCAAGATCGAAGGAGTCCTTGACGCCCATCCGCTTCTGTTCGGGTGAACCCACCAGGAAGATGCCGCCGAACGACCACCAGGCCTGACCACCGAGGTTGGCTTCGTTCTCCTGGTCGACCACGAGCACCTTGCGGCCCGCGGCGACCAGTTCTGCGGTGGCCACCAGACCGGCGAGCCCGGCTCCCACGACGATGACGTCAGCGTCCATCACGACAACTCCTACTGTTGGGTAGTGACGAAGTTAGTCGCCCAGGACTGATCGCGGGAGTCGTTCGTCCTAACCGATCGTCCTGATGCCCAACTAGATTGGGCGCATGGACGACGCGCCCACCCTGCACGCTGCGATCGATGAGCTCTACTCCGGCGACCCGGCCGAGTTCATCGCGACCCGCAAGCGGTTGGTGGCGCAGATCCGGAAGGCGGGCGACAAGGAAGTGGCGCAGACCGTCGGTGGGTTACGTCGTCCCTCGGTGGCAGCGGACGCGGTCAATCACCTTGCCCGGCAGCAGGATCCACCGGACATCCCGGCGCTGCGCGAACTCGGTGAGCGGATGCGCGAGGCGCAGGGGCGGATGGACGCCGCCACCCTGAAGAAGCTGGGTGCCGAGCGGTCCGAACTCATTGCACAACTGCTCGCCGACGCGGAACCGCATGGGGCCGGTACCGCTTCGGCCAAGGATCAATTGACGCAGACCTTCACCGCTGCGCTCGCCTCGCAGGAGGCGGAGGACGCCGTGTGCAGCGGCAACCTGGTGAACCCGTTGTCCTACAGCGGTTTCGGCGATGTCGAGGTGGACGAGGCGGTCGCCGTGCCCTTGCGCGAACTGCAGCAGGCACGGTTGGCCGAGATCGCCGAGCGGGACGCCGCACGTGCAGAACGCCCGCTGCGCTCGGTGGGGTCCGACGAACCGGCCGAACCCGAAGATCAGCCGGACGAGGCACCGGCCGCGGACGAACCCACACACGAGGAGCCCACGGAGGACGCGCCCACCGAGGAAGCGCCCGACGACGCCGAGCCGTCCGACGGGCCCGAGGACGCTGCCGAGGAGACCCCCGAGGAGGAGACTCCCGACGAGGAGGCAGAGAAGCCGACAGAATCGGCGAAACCAGCTGAGAAGGAACCGGTTTCGTCCGAAGACGCACAACGCGTCGTCGAACAACTGAAAGACCTGGAGCACCAGGCGCAGGAGGCGGTCGACGCCGCGCGCGAGGCACTGGCGGCTGCCAAATCACACGCGGCGGCGGTCACCAAGGCTCGCCAGGACGCCGAGGACCTGCTCGACTCACTCGGCTGAGTGACGACGAGCCGCAGTCAGACCTTGATCTTGCTCAGGCAGTAGGTACGCATCTTCTGGGCGTCGGAGTTGAAGTTCTTGGTCGACACGGTCTGTCGGCGGACGCGCGCGGTGGCCATGTCGTCGAAGTCCTTCGCGACCGCCCAGACCAACGGAGTGAACTGCTTGTCGCCCGGCGTCTTGGTGAGCGTGCGCAGGTAGGTCGCAGTCTGGCGGAAGCCCTTCGCAGCGTTGTCGAGCTGCGTGCTGTCCTTGGAGCGAACAGCGGCGTTCCACTCGTTGACCGCACTGTTCGACCGCGAGTTCGCGTTGATGCACGACTTGACCAACGTCGGCGAGGCGGCCGGCTTGGACGAGGTGGCCGACGGCTTGGACGACTGACTCGAGGCGGGACTCGAGGAAGCGGCGGAGGTCGGAGCGCTCGATGACGAACTCGCCGGGGCGGACGACGTCGCAGCACTCGAGCGAGTCGAGGTGGCCGAGGTGGTGGTGGACGAACTCGACGTCGAACTCGTCGTAGACCTTGAGGATGAACTCGAGGAGTTGTCGTCACCACTGTTGCACCCGCCGAGGGCGAGAGCACCCACCACGAGAACGGCCGTCGGGGCGGCCGCCCGGCCGCGTCGTGCGTACGTCATCCGAACACCATGCAACGCGCCGCCCACGCCCGCCAAATCAGCGAATCCGTCAGTCCTCGTCGAACGGGTGCCCGGTCGGACCGTCGTAGGGGTCTGGGTCGTGCGGGCCGGTACCGGCGAGCGCGGTGCCGAGCCAGGACACGACGCTCCACCCATCGTCCGAATCACCTTCCAACACAACGATTCCGGTGTTGGGTAGTGGTTCTACGGCGAGGTCGGTGTCCTTGATGTTGTCGGCGCGCTGGTAGGTCCAGAAACGGATCACCGCACCGTGGCTGACCATCACCGCAGTGCGCGCACCGGATGCCTCGATGCGCGCGACGCTGTCGTCATAGCGGTCCAACACTTCGTGACCGGTCTCGCCGCCGGGGACCCGCTGGTCGAGGTCACCTTCGGCCCAGTCACCCAGCAGCTTGAGGTAGGCGTGGATGCTGTCGGGGTCGGTGCGCTTCTCCAGCTCGCCGGCCTGGATCTCGTGCGTGCCGGGGAGCGCCTGCGGCTCGATGCCCAGGTGCTCGGCCAGCGGTGCGATGGTCTGCTTGGTGCGCAGGGCACGACTGGTCCACAACCCGTCGATCTGTTCCCCATGCAACGCCGCCGGGATGGCTTCCGCCTGCTCGACGCCACGGTCGGTCAGACCGGGGCCGGGAAGAGTGGTGTCGAGCGAACCTTGCACGTTGGCCGGCGTCTCGCCGTGCCGAATCAGGATCAGCCGCATGGGTCCATTCTCACCATGGACCTGACCGGGACGTGAACCCTCCGTGAGCTGAGACGAAGAACAGGCGGCGTCAGCGTCCCGGCTTCGCCGTGGCGTAGGCGTCCAGCTTGCCCGATCCGGCGGCCGGCGTTCGTCATCCTGCAGGAGTCACCCGAGCGCAGTTCGCGGTCGAGCCGGCACAGTTCGTCGATGCTGATCCCGACCTTGCGTGCGCCCGCCACCGACTCGGCCGACAACAGGTCGATCTGCGGCGCGGCGAGCTTCCCGCTGTGCTGAGTTGTGGCGGCGGCTGTCACACGCATCGCAGAACCGACCAGAGTCGGCGACAGGGCCGCCGCGTAACCCTGATTGCCCGCGACGTTCGGGTGGTAGGACTCCTCGATCGGATTCGATAACCCGTTCACCCACTCGACGCTGTCGCACCCGGTGGGTGTCGAACGCTGCACGGACGTCGACCGTCTTGAACCCGCGGTTCGCCGCCTTCGTGAGTAGCAGCGTGTCGAGCTGGTCGGTGGCGGCATTGAGTGACTCCTGGGGTGAGAACCAGGTGAGCGCGTTGCAGTCCTCACCGTTGAACAGCCGCGGATATCCGGTGAACGCCACCGGCGGCAAGTGCTGCGACGCAGGTGAGGGCGGCAGAGGCGAGGACGCGTGAGGTGGCCACGTGCCAAGCGTGGCGATGTCCGGGTCAAGCCGTCACCGCCTGATCGTCAATTCTCGGTTACGAATGCCGAGCGCGCAGCACCAGTTCGAGTTCGAACCGGGACTGCGGATCCTCCAGGGCGTCGCCGAACAGTTCGCGCAGTTGCCCGAGCCGGTAACCGACCGTCTGCGGGTGCACGTGCAGTTCCTCGGCGATCTTCTTGCGCTCGCCGCGCCAGCGCAGCCAGGCTTCCAACGTCTCCAACAGACGCTCGCGCTGCGTCTCGCCGGCCTCGTCGAGAGGTGCGAGTCGACGCTCGGCCAGGTCCGCCACCAGTTCACGCTGCGAGGCGAGCACCACGTCGACCACGTGGTCGACGACCCACCGCGGTTCATCGACCGACGGAACTCCGAGTGTCTGCATCGTTGCGCGCAACGACTCGTTCACCGCTGTCCAGGGGCGCCCCGGGCCGAGCCAGGCACTGCGTCCCGCGAGCGCCAACTCGAGTTCGCGGTGAGCGGTGGGCGTGCTCGGCTCAGGCACGATAGCGACGGCTTGCCCCCCGCGAGCGGACGCGAGCGCCCGATCACCCAGGCGCAATCGCAGGCCCTCCGCGTTCTCCAGCGGCACAACCAGCGCGATCAAGCGGTCCGGGATCACCCAACCGGCACGCGCCGCCAACCGACGCACCTCGATCTCGTCCACGCGAGTGGACAGCAACGAGTTCAGCAGGGCTGCACGGGCGCGGTCCCGCTCCCCCATCTGCCGGGACTGTTCCTCGGCGAAGCCCTCGACGCTCGCCGCCGAGATCTCGTCGAAGTACACGAAGATCGCTTCGCCGACATTGAGCAGGACGCGCGCGTCGAGTCCGGCCTCGAGCGCTGCTTCGCTCACGCTGCGCAGCGTGAGGCGGGCGCCGAGCCGGTAGGCGGACAGCAGGGCTTCCAGCGAACGACCGGTGCGCGCCTCGCCGATGCCGAGCGTCCGATAGATCGCACGGCCCTCGGGAGTGAAGGGCGGCTCATCCGTGCCGGGCAGTTCGATCAGCAGACGCTGCAGCGCGGTCTCGACACCACGCCGCACGGCCGCACCGAACTCGCCGTCGAGCGGGCGCGCGTACTCGGTGATCTCACGGGGAATGTTCCTGATGATCGTCGCCACCAATTCAGGGACGACGGGACCGATCGTGGCACTGATCTCAGGCGGCAATTGAGCCCACGGCTGGGGGCGACTCACCCGATCGGGTGTGACTGGTGTGGTCATGAGCGAGCCTCCGAACGAAGAAACGTGCCGTTCCGTCCCATTATTATCACCGGAGCACAGTTTATCGGTCGACATTCTACCTACAGACTCACCGTTTACGCGGACCGCGCCAATCAGAATTGACGTATGGGAGTTCTGAAGGCGATTCATCGTGCCGCGTCCGTCTGGACGTCGCCGGCATCCCCTGAGGACTACCTGCAGATCATCAATCCTCTCGCTTCCGCGCGTCAGCTGCGCGGTGTCGTCACCGAAGTCCGCCGACACGGCACCCGCTCGGCGACCATCTCCTTCCGGCCCGGACGTGGCTGGGAGCCGCACTTGGCTGGGCAATGGGCCCGCATCGGGGTCGAGATCAACGGGGTCCGCCAGTGGCGCTCGTATTCCCTGTCCGCGGCCCAGGGGCACGACCCGGAGATCACCGTCACCGCGATCGGACGCGTGTCGCGCCACCTGGTCGAACACACCAAGACTGCCGACGTTCTGTTCCTCGCTCCCCCGCAGGGTGAGTTCATCCTGCCGACCGGCCCACGCCCGTTGCTGATGATCACCGCGGGCAGCGGCATCACTCCGGTCATGTCGATGCTGCGCACCCTGATCCCGAGGCGCCCCGACGCCGACGTCGTCCTGATCCACTCCGCCCGCAGTGAGGACGATGCACTGTTCATCGACGAACTGCGTACGATGGATCGGCAGTACGCTGGCCTGACCGTCGTCATCCACTTCACCGGCAACAACGGACGTATCGACTTCAGCAACGCGTCCGCGGTCGAGACCGTCTGCCCCGACTGGCGCTCGCGCAAGGCCTACGTGTGCGGCCCCACCGAGTTGCTCGACGACACCGAGAAGCTCTGGGCGAACGCCGGACTCCCGCAGGGCCTGCAGGTGGAGCGATTCGCACCGGCGCTGCTCGCACCGTCCGACACCGACGGTGGCCCGATCACGTTCGCCAAGTCCGACAAGGAAGCCGTCTGCGACGGCTCCACCCCGATCCTCGAGGTCGGCGAAGAAGCCGGCGTCATCATGCCGAGCGGTTGTCGAATGGGCATCTGCCGCACCTGCCTGACTCCCCTCGTCTCGGGTCAGGTGCGCGACTTGCGCACGGGCGAGATCCACGCCGACGAGGGCGAACTCATCCAGACCTGCATCACGGCCGCTGTCGGCCCCGTCCATCTTGAAGTCTGAACCGTTGCACTTCACGAACCCCCTTGATAGTCAGGAGATTTCATGACGATCACCAATGCCTCCGTCATCGAACGTCGCACCGCGATCTACGACGACACCCAGAAGAAGCGCACCGGCGTGCTGCCCACCGAGGGCGGTGCACACACGCGTCCGAAGGCGGCCGCGCACCTCACCGACGAGCAGGTCAACGAACTCGGACGTGAGCTCGACGCGATCCGCGCTTCCGTACTTGCCGAGCGCGGCGCGGACGATGCGGCCTACATCCGCAAGGTCATCAAGGTCGCGCGCACCTGCGACCTCGCCGGACGCACGGCGCTGATCTTCGGCAAGCACAAGCCGATGTTCCTGCTCGGCATTGCCGGCGTCTCCATGGGCAAGATCCTGGAGAACATGGAGATCGGCCACAACGTCCTGCACGGGCAGTGGGACTGGATGCGCGACCCCGACATCCACTCCACCACCTGGGAGTGGGACTTCGTTGCCCCGGCCCGCGGATGGCAGCACACCCACAACGACCTGCACCACACGTACACGAACGTGATGGGCAAGGACCGCGACGTGGGCTACAACATCCTGCGGATCAGCGACGAGCAGCCGTGGCAGAAGCGCGACATCTTCAACCCGATCGTCAACGCCTTCCTCGCGCCGACCTTCGAGTGGGGCATCGCCTCGTATGACCTCGAATGGGACCAGGTGCAGACCGGTGCCAAGTCACGCGAGCAGTTCGACAAGGATCTGGAGGCGCTGAAGGCCAAGGCCGTTCGACAGGTGCTGAAGGACTACATCGCCACCCCGCTGGTCGCCACCCTCACCGGCTCCGGCAAGTGGTCGCTCGCCGGAATGATCGGCGGGAACATGGTGCGCAACGTGTGGGCACACTCGGTGATCTTCTGCGGTCACTTCCCCGACGAGGTCGACGTGTTCACCGAGGACGTGCTCGACGGCGAGACCCGCGGCGACTGGTACATCCGCCAGATGCTCGGATCGGCGAACCTGTCGGGCAGCCCGCTGTTCCACATCCTCACCGGCAACCTGAGCCATCAGATCGAACACCACCTGTTCCCCGACCTTCCCTCGAACCGCTACATCGAGGTGGCGCCGAAGGTGCGCGAGATCTGCGACCGGTACAACCTGCACTACACGACGGGCCCGCTCGGCACCCAGCTCGCACAGACCTGGAAGAAGATCGCCAAGCTGTCGCTGCCGGACGAGTTCTGGGAGCGTCACGAGTCGGGCAAGCCCGGCAAGTGGCAGGTGCTGCGCGACGCGTGGAAGGGCCGCACCACCCCCAAGACCGCCTGAGCGACTGAATCGCCCGGGTGTCATGGGCACAGACTGCGAGCCGCCACGCCGAGCGTCCCCACCCTGCTCGCCGGCCCGGCAGTGCTGGTGGCCGCGGCGTTCTTCGACACGCCGCAACGGGAGTTGCTGTGGATCGTGGCCGCGGTGATGGATCTGTCGGGGCCGGTCCTAGTCGGGACCAACGCCGGCGACGGACTGACGGTTGGAGCGTGACACCTGCCTACTTCGTGGAGCGGCACGGGCTGATCATCATCATCGCGCTGGGTGAGGCGATCGTCGGGGTAGGCGCTGGCGCCGAAGCCGCTCTTGCGCGCCCGAGTGTTGTGACGGCCGTCCTCCTCGCCGTGCTGGTCGCGGCCGGTCTGTGGTGGTCCTACTTCGGTTATCTGCGCGGCGGTGCCGAACGACGGCTGCGCGGCACCACTGGTCGGGAGCGGTCAAGGCTCGCGCGCGACTCCTACAGCTACCTTCATCTGCCGCTCGTGGCCGGGGTGGTGTTCTTCGCTCTCGGGGTGCACGAAGCAGTCGCGGCACCGGGGGAACCACTCCCCCTGTTGCCGGCCCTCGCCCTGGCCGGTGGCGTCGCGGTGTTCTACGTCGGCGACGTCGCCTACCGATGGCGCGACCACCACCAGCTCGCCACAGGTCGCCTGATGGCCGCAGTGGGGGCTGCTTCGCTGATCCCGGTCGCGGTGGTGGCGCCTGCTTTGGCGGCGCTCGCCGGACTAACCCTCGTCTGCTTTCTGCACACCAGCTGGGAACTCTGGCACCACCCGGCGATCGGCCCGGGCGGCGACTCCTGATCGTCCAGTGCCATCGCCGCGCAGACTCTCGCAACTACGGCTTGGGACTACCTCACCGGACGGCGTTTCGAGGGGGCTCGCCGACGGAGGCACGGCGCAGTCGCCACGCGCGTGTCGCCAGGTGGAGGTTGAGTTGTGTCTCGACGTCGTTGAGGTCGTGGCCCGAGATCTCGGTGATGCGGCTGATTCGGTAGCGCAGTGTGTTGCGGTGGATGGTGAGCGTCGTCGACGTGTCGGCGTACTTGCCCCCGTGGTCAAGGTAGGCCGCTAGCGTGGAGACGAGCTCGGTGCCGTGGCGACGGTCGTAGCTCAATAGGTCGCCGAGCCAGTCCCTGATGAGGCGCTCGACTTCCTCAGCGTTGCCGTCGAGGGCGAGCAGCCGGTCTACTCCCAAGTCGGCGTAGGCGATGAAGCCATACGGATTGTGGGACTGCTGACGAGCCCTGAGTGCTCGTCGGGCTTGCTCATAGGCACGTGGGATCTGTTCCGGCGAGTTAGCCGGCTCCCCCTTGGCGATCACACCGTTGGTGTCGCCGTAGGCGCGCGACAAGTCGTTGAACAGGCGGCCCATGTCGACACCTCGATGGGCGAGGACGACGACCAGTCCCCGGTTCCGGACGACCAAACAGGGCAGTCGCTGACGAGCCATGGCCATCCGGAGGTGATCGACGTCGCGGCCGTGCCCGCGGTGACCCCGATCGGAGGACCATGCGCACACGATCAGGTCGTGCGGAACGCCAAGGTCGTGGCCCTGAGCGGATGCCCGGTCCACGGCAACGTCGGCCGGGAGCCCTCCAAGAAGGTCGTCGAGGAGGTCTCGACTCAGTCGGTTCTCCAGTTCATTCATCTCTGCGGCCTGAGCCCTCAGCAGCCCCAGTGCGACGCCCGCGTACCGCAGAGCGAATGATGCGTCGTCTCGGTCTTTGTCCGGTGGCACCTCCAGTTCGATCGTGCCGAGTTCGGGGCGTCCGCCGATGACCTCCTCGAGCGAGGTTCGCTCGAGGACCGGTTGGTACCGGCCGGCAACCGTGATCCGGGTCGTCTCGTGCCCGAATCTGTCCCGCAGCACGACAGCGGAGCCGGTGAGCCGACTGAGTGAGGTGGCCACGTCGAGCTCAGTCCCGGTCGTGGATAGTCGGGCGAACTCCTCAAGCACCCCCTCACGGTGCTGCAGCGCCGCGACGGTGCGCGCCATCTCGTTATTGGCTGCATCGAGTTCGTGGGCGCGTCGGCGGTGGCGCTCGTGCACCTGCGCGTCCGCGAGCGCCGTCCCGAGGAGATCGCCCAACCGTTCGATGACGAACAGTTGTTCGGGGTCGGGCCGGGCGAAGCTGCGAAGGACCAGTTGGCCCGGGGCGCCGTTCAAGACCGCCACAGCCGTCGTCGACGTCCAGGAGTCGCCGTTGTCCTGCACGAACACTCGTTCACCGGTTGAGGGGCTCGGTTCCGCCGGCTTCGTCGGCTCCCCGGGGGGCAGGGTGATCCACTCCCGGTCCCGCTGGAAGGTGACGTTAACCAACTGGCAGCCGGTCACCGACTCGACCCCACGCTTCAGGACGTTGATGACCTCGTCCACGTCGTGACGTTGCATCATCGCCATGGACATCACCAGCAGCCCCTCGAGGCCGGTGAGGGCACGCCGCAGATCCAGCTCGCCGGTTGGCACAACGGTTCCGGTTGTGGCGGGCTCGCAGACGGTCATCTCTTGATCCCTGGCCGGCCCGCCCGGGATCCCCCTGTGCCGTAGGGACCCCACAGGTCGTCGCGCTGAGCCACGACGCCTCGGTACATGCAGCACGGACGTATCCCGGGATCCAGTCCGAATCCGTGCGAGCTCATCGGTCCTCGTCAACTCTCGGGGGCAGCGTCGCGCTCACCGTACCCCTTGCCCAGCGCACCCACGGTGGGGAGTTGTGCACTCGAACCAAATCATGCCCCGGGACTTTGGCCTGGTGCGCCCATGAATTCTCGGTGGTCGGCGACGAGTGTGGACTGGTCGGAGTCACCGACACAACGATTGGAGATTCGCCATGAAGGCTGTCGTCTATCAGGGACCCAAAGATGTCGCGGTCACGGACGTTCCGGACGCCGAGATCGAACGGCCCACCGATGTGCTGGTCAAGGTCACAACCACCAACATCTGCGGCTCGGACCTGCACATGTACGAGGGGCGGACCTCCTTCGAGAAGGGCCGGACGTTCGGCCACGAAAACATGGGAGAGGTGGTGGAGATCGGCAAGGGAGTAGAGAAGATCAAGGTGGGCGACCGGGTCGTGCTGCCCTTCAACATCTCGTGCGGGTTCTGCAAGAACTGCGAGCGCGGGCTCACGAACTACTGCCTGACAACGCAACCTGACCCGTCGGCCGCCGGTGCGGCCTACGGCTTCGCCGAAATGGGCCCGTACGGCGGCGGGCAGGCAGAACTGCTCCGGGTGCCCTTCGGCGACCACAACGCGCTGCGCCTGGGTGAAGACGCGCAGGACAAGGAGAACGACTACGTCATGCTCTCCGACATCTTCCCCACCGGCTACCACGCCACCGAGATGGCCGGCGTGATCCCGGGCGACAGCGTCGTGATCGCCGGGGCCGGCCCCGTGGGACTGATGGCCGCCCTGTCCGCGACGATCAAGGGCGCCGCAAAGGTGATGGTGGTCGATCGCCACCCCGACCGGCTCGCGCTGGCCGAGCAGATCGGAGCGATCGCCATCGACGACTCCAAGGTCGACCCCGTGCAGGCTGTGCTGGACGAGACCATGGGGCTCGGAGCCGACCGTGGCTGCGAGTGTGTCGGCTATCAGGCCCACGACCCTGAGGGCAACGAAGACCCGGCTGCCACCTTGAACATGCTCATCAACTCGGTCCGGTTCACCGGCGGGATCGGCACCGTCGGCGTGTTCGTCCCCGAGGACCCGGGGGCCAAGAGCGAATTGGCCAAGCAGGGCAAGGCGGCCATCGACTTCGGCACCCACTGGTTCAAGGGACAGACCATGGGCAACGGTCAGTGCCCGGTCAAGAGGTACAACCGCCGGCTGCGAGACCTCATCGCGGCTGACAAGGCGAAGCCGTCCTGGATCGTCTCCCACGAGATCTCGCTGGACCAGGCTGCCGACGCCTACAGGAACTTCGACTCCAGGTCCGAGGGTTGGACCAAGGTCGTCATCAAGCCCGGCATGTCAAACGGAAAGAAGGCAAACTGATATGGCAGCAGATCTCCAGGGCAAGAGGGTCGCGATCCTCGCCGCCGACGGCGTCGAGCGCGTTGAGCTCGAGCAACCCCGCGAAGTACTGGACCGCGCGGGCGCTCAGACCGAGGTCCTCTCGATCCACGACGGCGAGATCAAGGCCCGTAAGAACGACCTGGATGAAGCGGGCACGTTCACCGTCGACGGGCTGGTCGCCGACGCCTCGGTGGGCGACTACGACGCCCTGCTGCTTCCCGGCGGCACGGTTAACCCCGACCAGCTCCGGGTCGACGAGGACGCCGTTTCCTTCGTCCGCGACTTCGTCGAGAGCGGCAAGCCAGTGGCGGCGATCTGTCACGGGCCGTGGACGTTGATCGAGGCCGGCGTGGCCGCGGGTCGCACCCTGACGTCGTACCCGAGCATTCGCACCGACCTGCGCAACGCCGGCGCTGACGTCGTCGACCAGGACGTGGTGATCGACAAGAATCTCATCACCAGCCGCTCACCGGAGGACCTGCCGGCGTTCTCCGAGGCGCTAGTGTCCCAACTCGCAGGCACCACGACAAAGGAAGAGGAGAAGTCATGAGTGTGACCAAGGGATTGCTGGTCAGGTTTGACGCGTTGCCCGGCAAGGAGGACGACGTGAAGGAGTTCCTTGACAGCGGCCGTGCGCTTGTCGAGGACGAGCAGGCGACCACTGCGTGGTTCGCGATCCGCCTCGGGCCGACCTCGTTCGGGATCTTCGACGTGTTCCCCGATGACGCCGGACGTGACGCCCACCTGTCCGGCCCTGTTGCGGTAGCTCTCGGCGAGCAGACCGGCACGTTGTTCTCCGAACCGACGATCGAGAAGCTCGACGTACTGGGCTCCAAACTCCCCGCCTGACACCACAAACTGGGCGTACTGGCCCAGACAGGAGGGGTCGCTGCGCGCGCTGACTTCGGGCTCACACAGCCCGCTGACGTCGTGGCAGCGGCCCCTTCTCTTGCGGCCAATCGCTCATCACGAACAGATCGAGGAACCGCGATGACAGGAACTGAAGACGGCGATGCCACGACGCGTTCACCCGAGGTAGCAGTGATCGGGGGCGGGATCGTCGGTCTGTCGACGGCGTACGCGCTGCGAGAGCAGGGCGTGCCGGTGCGCTTGTACGAGGCTGGTCTGCCCGGGACGGGTCAGTCCGCAGGCGAGTCGCGGATCTTCCGGCACGCCCACGACGACCCGCGACTCGTCGCTTTCGCGCGCGAAAGCCGCGGCGTATGGGATGAGTGGGCCGAACACTTCGACGTCGAGCTGGTCTCATCAGACGGTGTCGTGGCGATCGGAGACAGCGCCCTCGCGCGGCTGCGGGTGCTGGACCAGGTCGGCGGCGTGGAAGCACGCGAGATCGACGCGGCCGAGGTCGCCCAACGGATGCCGCTGCTCGCTGGGTACTCGGGGCCGGCGGTGCTTGACGAGTCGGGCGGCGCGATCCGCACCCGCGCCGCGATCACGGCACTCACGGGTGCCCTCGCAGATGCGATCACCACTGGTGAGGTCATCTCCATCGATCCCCGCGCCGACGGGACGGTCGAGGTGCGCAGCGTCACCGACCGGGCTGTCTACTCCAAGGTGGTCGTGTGCGCCGGCCGCGAAACCGCCCGCCTGGCACGCAGCGTCGGCCTGTCGCTGCCGGTTCGCCTTGCCGCACACGTCCGGCTGACCTTCGAGGTGAAAGCCGCCGCCCCGGCACGAGTCGCGTGCCTGCAGGACAGCAGCGGCGTCTTCGGCGAAGTCGGCGTCTACGCGACGCCGCTACCGGGCAACAGCAGCTATTCGGTCGGACTCAGCGACACCGTCGGCGTCCGCGACGACGGAACTTTCATCGACCCGGCGGCGATTCGATCGCTGGACGAACGCGCACGCGACTACGTGACACGAGCGCTGCCCGGTCTCCACCCAGAGCCGCGCGACTTCCTTCACTGCTGGGTGACCGACCTCCCGTGGAGTGAGGACGGCGTGGCCGTGTGGGAGGCAGGCTCTGTCTTTTTTGTGGCCGGTCACAATCTGTTCAAGCAGGCACCGGCGCTGGGTCGCGCTCTTGCCCGGGCTGCGACCGGCGGCGGTCTCCGCGCCGAGCTCACGCCCGAAGCGCGCCTCGGCGAAGCCCAGGATTAGCGGGTCTGCGGCGCGGCACGCGGCGAGCACCTCCCGGCGTCCGGGCACTTCGCGGTGGGCACCTGTCAGGCCATGGTCGACGTGCGCCTCGGATCACGCTGCCCGAAGCGCCATCGACAAGCGTCTGGGATCTAGTGTGTTTTGTTGTCCAGTCATCCACCATGAGGAGTAGTCCATGAACCTGACACAGATGCCGCTGCGCGTCACCACCGGCGCCTTCATCCTCAACTCCGGGGTCGGCAAGCTGAAGGTCGACGAGGGCACGGCCGCGTTTCTGCACAACGGCGCGAAGACCGCCTACCCCGGCGTCTTCGACTCGATGGACCCGAAGACGTTCTCAAAGGTGTTGTCCTACAGCGAAATTGGGGTTGGTGCGCTGCTTCTTGCTCCGATGGTTTCCCCTGTTGTCGCCGGCGCGGCGCTGACCGGCTTCGGCGCGAGTCTGGTTCGGATGTACCTCAAGACCCCTGGCATGACCCAGTCCGACGGCATCCGTCCGACCCAGGAAGGTACCGGCGTGGCGAAGGACGTCTGGCTCGTCGGTGCCGGCCTGACCTTGCTCACCCAAGGCCTGACCTCGGCGACCAAGGCGGGCGCCAAATCGGTCGGCCGCGGTGTTCGACAGGTCACCCCGTTCGTCGAGAGCTGACTCCCCGAGCTTGACGTCCCGCAAGGCTCGACCTGACAGCGTCAACAACGACGTGCGTGCGGCCCCGGGGCGACGAGCGCGAACATCGTCCAGGCTGCGCCGAGCGCAACGGCTCGGCGCAGCGCGGACTGATCGTCCGGTGCGGCGCTGCTCCGGCACGCGCACACCGATGGCGAAGATCGTGGGCAGTCCGGGCGCCGAAGATCAACCCGGCAAACTTGGACGCCGCGCAAGGACGCTGAAAACGCGCATCGCGCAGTCGTAGTCTTCGCACAGGAAGTGCATAGACACCGTGGGCAGTCTCTTCTTCATGAACACCGCAGCCACCAACTCACTGTCCACCTCAAAGCGCGTCTGGCGCGGTGTTCTTGCCGCGACCTGCGTCGCACTCGTCGGGGCGTCGGTCATGCCGGCAGCCCAGGCCAAGGAAGCCGGGGTGAAGACGACCAACTACGCAGTCGTCTCCCCGGCGCCCGTCGTCTCGGCCGTCTCCCCCACCGACCTGCTAAGCCGTGACGGGAGGTCGATCACCTACCGGGTCGGTACCGACGGCACTTTGCGCGCCGTCTGACCCATAGACCCCGGCCGATGCCGTCTTCTCCTTCAGCTCCGTCCGGTCATCGAAATCAGGACCCTCCGCCCCAGCAGGCGGAGGGGCCTTCGATGTTCAGCTCGCCCGCAGGCGATACCCGGCACCGCGGACGGTCTGCAGATCGTCGCGCCCGAACGGACGGTCGATCTTGCGGCGCACATGGCTGACGCCCTGGTCGACCACGTTCGAGCGACCCAGATAGGCGATGTCCCAGACGCCGTCGAGCAGGAACTCGCGGCTGAGCAACCGGCCGGGGTGTCGCATGAACACCTCGAGCAGGTCGAATTCCCTTGGTGAGAGCTTGAGTTCGTGGTCGTCGCGCCAGGCCCGGCGCTCCTGCGGTTCGACGCGGAGGGTGCCCACCTCGAGCGACGGACCGGCCGGCGGAGTTGCCCGGCGCACGATCGCCCGCAGCCGCGCATCGAACTCACGGGCGCTCACCGGCGAACACAACAGGTCGTCGGCGCCGGCGTCGAGCACCCGCACAACGTCGGTGTCGTCGGCGACCGCAACGAGCACCACGACGGGGATGCGGTCGGGGTTGCCGCCGAGCTCGGCGACGGTGGCGAGGTCGTCGAGTCCGGGTCGATCGCAGCAGATGACGACCGCATCGATACTCCCGATTCCGCTGTGCCACAGCGCAATAGACGACTCGGAAGTGCTGTCGACCTCGTGGCCGCGATTCTCCAGCGAGGCGTGCAGGCGCGGGCCGACGGCGCCGGATCGGTCCAGGACGAGCAGTTTCATGGCCGCGACGGTAGGAAGACGGACTGTCCGATCACTGTGGACGCCGTTGGTGCCACGTGTACACCCGCACAGGGAGTCATCAGAGAACGGACATCTGCGCGAGTGCACCCTCGTCACCGTCCCCAGAACCTACGAGAGCAAGGACACCACCATGAAGGACACCACGAAGCGGACGCTCTCCTGGCGCCGCGCCGCGATCGGCGGCACCGTCGGCCTCGCCCTGCTCGGCGTCGCCGCAGCGGTAGCGCCCGCCCAGGCGGCCACCGTGCCCGACGTGCTCGCGAAGATCCGCTACTGCGAGAGCGGCAACAACTACCAGGCCCAGAACTCCAGCAGCTCCGCGTCGGGCGCCTACCAGTTCCTCACCAGCACCTGGCAGTCGCTGTCGGCAAGCGCCGGCTACGCCACGGCGAAGTCGGCGCCCGCGTCGGTGCAGGACGCCGCGGCGATCGAGCTCTACAACGCGCAGGGCACCGCACCGTGGGCTCATCCACCGCGTCTACCACTCGCGACGCCGACCGGGCGCACGGCGCACCGGCACGCAGCAGTTCACGCCCGGCTCCGCTCACCGCCAAGAAGGTGAACACCACTGCGGCGCAGGGAAAACGGGCCGATCACGACGGTGACGGCAAGCGCGACTGCGGCTCAAAGCCGGCCGGCAAGTCGGCCTCCACGGCGAGCGCGCGCAGCACTGCACACTCCTCCGCACACACCGTCGCGGCGCGCTGACCCCTTCCGCTGCGACCGAAAACGGCAGCCGGCCCCGGGCGATCAGCCGGGGCCGGCTTGTCGTGTCTCGAGTTCGGTCAGCCGGCAGTGCCAGCCACGATCGCGTCGGTGTAGCCGTCGTAGATCGGCACGTAACCCTCGTCCTTGGTGAGCACGTACACTGCCTCGTCACCGTCGGCGAAGCCGAGGTTGCGCAACTCGACCTTGCGCGACTTGAAGGTCGAGGTGTGTTCGAGCTCGTTGACCAGTCGCACGAACAGAGGCCGCGCATAGGCCGGGAGCTGCGAGCGCACGTGCTCCGCGAGCGCTGCACCGTCGAAGGCCTCACCGTCGGGCAGCACGACCGCAGCCATACCGGCCTTGCCGTCGCACCCCGGCACCTCCACGCCGTAGACCGTCGACTCGACCACCTGAGCAGACCCGGCAAGCGCCGCCTCCACCTCGGTGGTGGCGACGTTCTCGCCCTTCCAGCGAAAGGTGTCGCCGAGCCGGTCGACGAACGCAACGTGCGTGAGCCCCTGATTGCGCACCAGATCACCGGTGTCGAACCAGCAGTCTCCGTCCTTGAATCCCCCGCGCAGCAGCTTCTTCTCGGTGGCGGCGTCGTCGGTGTAGCCGTCGAACGGCGCGCGGTCGGTGACCTTGCTGAGCAGCAGCCCGACCTCGCCCGTCTTCACCGACGTGAGGCGCCCGGCGTCGTCGCGGGTGGCTGCACCAGTCTCGGGGTCGTAGGCCACGACCTTGTAGGGCAGCGGGCAGGTGCCGGCGGTCTGCCCGATGTTGAACGCGTTGATGAAGGCGATGTTGCACTCGGACGCGCCGTAGAACTCCGCGATGCGCTCGATGCCGAAGCGCTGCTGGAAGGCGTCCCAGATGTCCGGACGCAGACCGTTGCCGACAACGACCCGGATCCCGTGGTCGCGGTCGTCCGACTTCTCCGGCTGGGCAAGCAGGTAACGGCACAGTTCGCCGATGTAGACGAAGGCGGTTGCGTCGTAGGCGCGACACTCGTCCCAGAACTTGGTGGCCGAGAACTTCGGCGACACCGCGAACGCTGCGCCGCCCGCGAGCACTGCGCCGAGCGCAACCGTCACCGCGTTGTTGTGGTACAGCGGAAGGGCGCAGTAGAGCGTGTCGGTCGGGCGCAGGCGCACCCCGAGCGCTCCCAGACCGGAGTACGACTTCAGCCAACGGTAGTGCGTCATCACCGACGCCTTCGGCATGCCAGTGGTGCCGGAGGTGAAGATCAGCAGCGCCCGCTCCTTGGCCCTGACCTGCTCGGCCGACGCGGGGTTCTCGCTCGGGCGGCCCTCGGCCAGACCGGCCAGCTGCGAATAGAGGATCACGTTCTGCTCGTGAGCGATCTCGCCGGCACTCGCGAAGTCCTCGAGCAGGTTGTCAGCCATCACGATGAGTGCTGCGTCGAGCGTCCGCAGGCTGTGCGCGAGCACCTCGCTGCGCTGGTTGTAATTGATGAGGCCCGCAACGGCACCGAGCTTCACCACGGCGAGGATGACCAGGACGTTCTCGACGTCGTTGGCCGAGTTCACACCCACGACGTCGCCGTGGCCGACGCCGCGCTCGGCGAACAGGTGGGCGTACTGGTTGATCAGCGCATTCGCCTCGCGATAGGTGAGCGTGCGGCCCTCCCCCTTGAGGAACGGACGGTCGGGGTGGCGTTCGACGGTGCGCTGAAACTGCTGGCCGATGGACGCAGTGTGCGTCGGCTTACGCAGCAGCAGACCGGGCGCCTCACGGGCCAGCATCGGCAGGTCGGGGGCGAAACCGAGCAGGCCCTTGCTGATGTCGGTCAAACCGACGCGACGGCGAGTGGCAGGACTCATGTGACTCTCCTCACGAACGACCGGGACAAGGTTAGCCAGGTTTGCTACCCACTGGTAACGAGCCGTCCCACGAAAACCGGTTGGCCCGCTCCGATCTCGTCCTTCAGACTGGATGCACCATGGAGAACTGATCGGATCATCGCCCCGCTCGCGGCCCTGCCCGGCGGCGCACCATGCCGACCCCTCCGAGGCCTCATGCCAGCCAACTCCTCCCCCTCTCTCCTCCTCGAGGATCTCGCCGTCACCTACGACGGACGGTGGATCCTCGACGGCATCTCCCTGGCCGCGTCCGCCGGCAACCGCGTCGGGCTGGTCGGCGAGAACGGCTCGGGCAAGTCGACGCTGCTGCGCCTCGCCGCTGGTGTCGAGCCGCCGACCCGCGGCGCGGTGCACGCACCGGCAGATCTGGGCTACGTCGCGCAGGACGGCGGACTCGATCCGGAGCACACGATCGCCCGGGTGTTACACGACGCGCTCGCGCCGCTGCACGCCGCGGTACGCGAACTCGAAGAGCTGGCAACCGGATTGGAGCAACCCGGCGCCGCCGATCGATACGACGAGGTGCTCGCGTGGGCCACCCGTCATGACGCCTGGACGGCGACCGCGCGGGCCGAGCGCGCCGCCGCACTCCTCGGTCTCGAGCAGTTATCCCACGACCGGCCCGTCGGGACGCTCTCGGGTGGGCAGCGTGGACGGCTCGCCCTTGCCGCGCTGCTCGCACGCCGGCCCGACTGCGTGCTGCTCGACGAACCGACCAATCACCTCGACGACACGGCCCTCACCTTCCTCGAGGAGGAACTACGCACGATGAGCGGCGTCGTCGTCGCGGCGAGCCACGACCGCACCTTCCTGGACGGTGTGTGCACCTCGATCGTCGACCTCGACCGCACCCACTTCGGCACCGACGGCGAAGGCGGCCGCAGCTACACCGGCAACTACAGCGACTACCTCGCCGAGAAGGCCCGGTCGCGGGCGCGCTGGCAGGAGGCGTTCGAGGCGCAACAGGAGGAGCTGAACGAACTTCGCGCCACCGCCCGCACCACCAATCTCGATGTGGCCCACGACCGTCCGCCCAGGGACGGCGACAAGTTCATCTACGCGTTCAAGGGGTCACGGGTGCAGGCCACGGTGTCGCGGCGCAGACGTAACGCAGAGCAGCGCATCGCGGCGATCGAGCGGGCGCGCATCAGCAAGCCACCGAAGACCCTGCGGTTCGGCGGCACATTCTCGGCCGACGGCGCGGGGTGGGTGTCGGCGCGTGACGCCGCCGTGGCCGGCCGCTTCCGGATCGGGCGGCTCGACGTGTGCGCCGGTGAACACTGGCTGATCACCGGGGCCAACGGCTCGGGCAAGTCGAGCCTGCTCGCGGCGATCGCGGGCGAGCTCGCCCTGGGTCACGGCACGCTCGAGCTGTCGGCCCGGCGAATCGGATTCCTTCGTCAGGAGATCAGCTTCGCCGAACCACACCTCACCCCGCTGCAGGCGTACGGCGACGACGAGTCGCAGCTCGGCCTGGACGCCCTCGGGCTACTGCCGCCGCGCGACGCCCGCAGGCCGATCGGACAGCTCAGCCTCGGCCAGCAGCAGCGCCTCGCGCTGGCGATGCTCATCGCGGGGCGCCCCGACCTGGTGCTGCTCGACGAGCCGACCAACCACCTCTCGCTCGGGCTGGTCGAGGAACTGGAGGCGGCACTGCTCGACGCCCCGGCGACGGTGCTCGTGGCCAGCCACGATCGGTGGTTGCGGTCGCGGTGGAGCGGGCCGATGGTGCGACTGGGTCGTGAGTTGGTGCAGGAGCGGGAGCTCGAGCCCCCGCTCACCTGACCACCTCCCGCACCGACGTCAGATCAGCGCGCGCCCCGGGCCACTCAACGCACCTTCACGCGGTGCCCGCCGCGTGGCCACCATCAGCAACTCGAGCGCGGGGCCGCGCAACTCCGGTCCCTGCCCGATCGCCAGATCTGCGTTGTCGGCCACGAAGCGCACCCTCTTGGCGAGCGACTTCGTGCCGTCGAACGCATCGGGGGTGCGCAGTTGGTAGCCGATGGCCGGCACGATCGCGGCGACCGGATACTCGCGGACGATGCCAAGCGGGCGCCGGATGTCCTCACCGTGGGCGATCTCCTCGACCAACCGGCTCGCCAGCGGTGCGGGCGGGGTGTCGGTGCGCTCGGCCACCGCACGCAGTCGCTCGAGAGTCGCCTGCGGCGTGGCCCCCTTGGCGGCGCGCAGGCCGGTGTCGTTCTGCCGGTGGAAGTTGCCCCGGGCCTTCACCATCGCCTTGACCACTCGCCAGGTGTGCGGCGACGTCGTGCACCGTCCACCCGTCGGCCAGCGAAGGCGCCTGCCATTGCGCGTCGGTGAGGCTCGAGAGGTCGTCGACCAGGGCGTGCCGTTCGGCGTGGACGAGGTTCCAGATGTCGCTCATGACTCCAGCCTCACATGTCGCCCTGACGGTGGCTGCCGGCACGGTCTCGCCGTCCGCCTCACGGAGTTGGTTGCGACCTACCATCGGACCCATGAAGCCGATGCCGAGCGGAACCGCGATCGCCTGGCGGGCGCCCATCGCCCCCGACCTCGCCGACCTCGCCGCGCAGGGACGGCTGCAGTTCACCGAGGTGGTGGCCGAGAACGTCGATCCCGACCGTCCGCCGGCCGCCTTGATGACCCTTGCCGAGCACGTCACGGTGATCCCGCACGGGGTCAGCCTGGGCCTTGCCGACGCCTCCACCCCTGATCCCGCTCGGCTGCAACGACTTTCGTCGCTCGCGATGCTCTTCGACGCGCCACTGGTGAGCGAGCACCTCGCGTTCGTGCGGGCCGCCGGGACGCCTGATTCGTTGCACGGCGATGTGCTCGAGGCAGGCCACCTGATGCCGCCACCGCGCACCCGCCGGATGCTCGACGTCGTGGTCGAGAACATCGAGATCGCGCAGGCGCAGCTGCTGGTGCCACTCGCCATCGAGAACATCGCCGCCCTGCTCAGCTGGCCCGAGGACGAGTTCGACGAGCCGGATTTCCTCGGCGAGATCGTGCGCCGCACCGGCGTCCGGGTGGTGCTCGACGTGGCCAATCTGCACGCGAGCGCGATCTCGCGCGGCACGGATGCCCACGCGGACCTACTTCGCTTCCCGCTCGACGCCGTCGCCTACGTGCACGTCGCCGGCGGCACCGAACGCGACGGTCTCTACATCGACACCCATGCCCACCCCGTGCCCGACGCGGTGTCGGAGCTGTTGAGTGCCTTTGTTGCACATCGGATTTCGTGCGGCGCCCCGGTGCCGGGCATCATGCTCGAACGGGACGCCGACGTGCGGGCCGAAGCGGTGCTGCACGACCTCGACCGGATCGACCGCGCCGTCGCCCGGGGAGTCGCCCGTGTCGGCTCGTGACGAACTGGCCGCGCGCCAGAGCGGGGTCGTTGGCGAACTGCTGCGCGGTCGCACGCCCGAGGGTTTCGACGAACTACGCTCCCGCCACACCGGTCGCATCCTCGCGATGAAGCGGGTCGACGGCATGACCCACGTGCGACCCGAGATCGCATTGCTCCCCCGCTGGCGAGACCGCGCGATCGCCTTCGTGCTGGCGACACCGGCGGGCTCGTGCGCCCACTGGGACGCCGAGATGTTCGTGGAATGGGTACGCGACCGCCCGACCGCGGACGACGGTGACTGGGTGGTGCTCGACGACCTCCGCGCCGGGCGGCGACGTATAGCAACGGTCGAGATGGCTACGCGTCGGCACCTGGTGTGGAGTCGGCGCGGACGCCTCCACGCCCTGCCTGCCCTGCCGAACTGAGCCTCGGGGGCCTGCGCTGCGGCGGCAAGGCCGTTTCGCATATCTGAGAGTCGAGCGGGAGGCCGGGACCGATCAATACCGCTGCCCCCGTCGTGACGCAATCGTGAGCCACCGCATCGACGGACGGTCACGTCGCGTCCACGGGTCGCCGCGGCGCCCTCCCGCTTTCGGTGCACAATGGTGATACCACATTGATACCATCATCCGCATGGCGATGACACTGCGACTGTCCGAAGCAGACGAGCGCGTCCTGGCGATGCTGGCAGAGGCCGACGGCATCAGCCGCCAGGAAGCGACGATCCGTGCGATCCACGAGGTCGCCGCTCGACGGGGCCATGAGCGGCGTGTCACCGACGCTTCCGCTCGCGCCCGGGCCCGTTACGCCGACGTCCTCGACCGCCTCGGGAAGTGACCGAGTTCCTGACGCTCGAGGATCTGCTCGGTCTCGTCGACGATCTCGGCGTCGGGCCGTTGCGGGACGTAGGTCTGCTCGAAGCGGCGGCGCACCGACCGACGACGGTGCTGTGGGGGCGCGAGGCGTATCCGACGCTGGAGGAGAAGGCGGCTGCGCTGCTGGAGTCCCTGGTCGGCAACCACCCACTGGTCGACGGCAACAAGCGACTCGGCTGGCTCGCCACCGTCGTCTTCCTCGATCTCAACGGCGCCTGGATCGAGGCTCCCGACGACGATGCGTACGACCTCGTCATCGCCACCGCGGCCGGGCGGATCGAGCTGCCCGACATCGCCGCAGCGCTCACCCGCTGGCACTGACCGCGTCGCCGTCGCCCACCGAGCGCCGCCGGTCAGCGACGGATCACACAGATGTGGAGCTGCTCCCGCTGCGCGCGCCGTCCGCGGGATCGTCGAAGGCCGCCTCCACCCGCGCCGAGCGACGACGCAACAACCAGAACCCGAGGAGGCAGAGGAGGAAGCCGGCGAAAAAGCCACCGGTGAGTGCCGGCATGCCGTCGGCCTCCGACCCGCCCTTGGCCCAGACGATCGCGGCCAGCACGGTCACCACGAGGCACAGGCCGGCCACGACTGCCACCATCGCCGCCGCGACCCGCAGCGCGAAGATCCGGAACATGCTTGGCTTCTCACTCACGGCGCCCAAGGGTACGCGTAGGTTCGGACCATGGCAGCCTTACCGGGACGGCACAGCAGCTCCCCCAAGGTCGAGATCGAGGTCGGCGAGCGCATCGTGTCGGTCTCGAACCCCGACCGGGTCTACTTCCCTGCTCGGGGCGAGACGAAGCTCGATCTCGTCAACTACTACTTGTCGGTCGGTGACGGCATCGTGCGGGCGCTGCGCGACCGTCCGTGCATGCTGCACCGCTTCCCCACCGGCGTCTCCGGGGAGAAGGTGCACCAGAAACGGCTGCCGCACGGCGCGCCCGAGTGGATGGACACCGTGCGCGTCTTCTTCCCGCGCTACAAACGCACCGCCGACGAACTCTGCGTCACCGAACTCGCCCAGGTCATCTGGGCCGTACAGATGTCGACCGTCGAGTTCCACCCCTGGAACTCCCGTCGTCCCCAGATCGAGAAGCCGGACGAGTGGCGCATCGATCTCGACCCGATGCCGGACTGCCCATTCGACCGAGTACGCAATATCGCGGACGTGTGCTGGGAACTGTTGGACGAGTTGGGTATTCGCGGTTTCCCGAAGACCAGTGGTGGCGCCGGTCTGCACATCTACGTCCGCATCGAGCAGGAGTGGGGCTTCTCGGACGTGCGACGGGCTGCCCTGGCGTTCGCCCGTGAAGTCGAGCGTCGCGCCCCGAAGGACGTCAGCACGACCTGGTGGCGCAAGGATCGCGACCCGGCCGCGCTGTTCGTCGACTACAACCAGAACGCCCGCGATCACACGATCGCATCCGCGTACTCGGTGCGCGGCAACACCGATGCGACCGTCTCGACGCCGTTCGACTGGGACGAGCTGGCCGACATCGACCCGCGCGACTTCACGATCGCGACGGTCCCGGCCCGATATGCGGACAAGGGCGATCTGACCGCCGAGATCGACGACGTCGCGTTCCGACTCGACCAGTTGCTCGACTGGGCCGCTCGCGATGAGAAGGCCGGCGAACAAGCGCCACCGGAACCATCGGGGTGAGCAGGCCAGATGCGAACCTATTGATGCGCGGCCGAACCTAATGGCTGCAACCAGTAGGTTCGGCGCGCCGAGCAGTAGGTTCGCTATTTGGTGAGGGAGACGGTCGTCCCGCCGGAGAACATCGAGTCGTGCAGCTCGAGCTTGGTCGCCTTCGCACCGGCCGGCATGTCGTAGACGAGGGTGCCGGTCAACGTGTTGCCCGGGTTGATCTCCTTCATCCAGATGTCGTTGTTCTTCAGGTATATCGCAGCTGCGGAGTCGGGGCTGAACGAACGACCTTGGTCGTCGGTCAGCTTCTGGTTGCCGTCGAACATGGTCTGCGGCTTGTCGCCGATGTTCTTCACCGTGACCGTGATCAGCACGAACTGCCCCTGCGCCTGCTGGTTCAGGTACTCGTCGCCGATCTGCTTCACGCCAGGCTGCACCTTGGTGACGGTGAACTCGAACTTGCCGTCCCGCACCGGGGTGTTCAGGCCAGGATCCTTCTTCTCCTGCTTCTCGGCCTTCGTCTGCGACGGCTCGGCGGCCGCCTGGGACGAGCGGGCGGAGGACTCCTGGCTCGTACTCGACGAGGTCGACGTCTCGGACGTGGCGGCGTCGGTGCCCTTGCCGCCACCGCCTCCGAGAGCCGACGCCATGGCCCCGAGGAGCACCAGTGCGCCGAGCCCGGTGAGTACCTTGTGACGCAGGAACCAGTTCCTCTTGAGCGGGTTGGCGTACGGCGGCGCCGGCGGCAGGTTGCCACCCTGACCGTACGGCGAGGGCTGCTGCCCGTGCCACTGCTGGCCGTTCGTGTTGTGGTTCGGGTTGTACTGCGGCGCACCGTTGTTCATCGGCTGCTGGTCGTTCATGGTGGGTCCTTTCCAAGGTCCTTCGTCGATGTCCCAAGTGGACGACGGCAGGCCCCTTCTCCACTTCCACCGCACGGCTGCAGCCGCCTCCCCCGATCGGTGGAGGTTCGGCGCCGGCGTCGATCCGATAGGTGGAACCGACTGTGGGTGCTCTCCCATAGGTTGTGCGCATGATGTCGTCCACTGCACCCCATGAGCGCTCGTGGCGACGGGTGCGGACGACGTCGCTGGTGATCGTGGCGTTCTTCTCCACCACATTGGCGATCGCCTACAACGACCTTCGCCGCGTCGGCGCGACCGATTCGGAACAAGTCGCGACGACCTCCGGTTGGACCTTGCTCGCCTGGCTCGTCGGCGTGGTCCTCGGCATCCTGCTCATCTGGCGGCGCCGGTGG
This sequence comes from Yimella sp. RIT 621, assembly GCF_004146205.1. Classification (NCBI taxonomy): domain Bacteria; kingdom Bacillati; phylum Actinomycetota; class Actinomycetes; order Micrococcales; family Dermacoccaceae; genus Yimella; species Yimella sp. RIT 621. Next base: position 115,961 of record NZ_SEIP01000007.1, on the reverse strand, counting down.
CCATGGCAGCTCTTCGGCGCCTACTGCGTAGCCACCATCGCCCTGCCGATCGACGGATTCCTGCCTCTCGCAGGCCTTTTCACGGTGCTGCTCATCGCACGCCGGCGCGAACACGTCTTTGCGGCCATCGCAGCGGCATCGCTCGCGGTCGCCGTTTCGGTGTACCGCGACGTCACCGACGGCGTCCCTGAGGTCTCTTCCTTCTGGCGACTGTTCTTCCGGTACGAGGCCGGCGTCGCGTTTCCGTGGTGGTTGATCGCGCTCATCACGACCGTCCTGGTCGCCGTCGTCGGACTGTTGGTCGTGTTCACCCGCAACCGGCGAGCGCTCGACTCCAGCACGCTCAAGGAACAGATCGCGCACACCCAGATCGACCGGTTGAGCGAGGAGGTGGCCCGCCGGGCGGAGCGTGAACGCATCGCCCGTGAGGTCCATGACGCGCTCGGCCACCGCCTGTCGCTGCTCAACCTGCACGCCGGCGCTCTGGAGATGGCGGCGGGCAACAACCCGAAACTCGCTCAGAGTGCGCGGGTGGTGCGCGAGAGCGCTCAGCAGTCGATGGCCGACCTGCGTTCGTTACTCGGACTGCTACGCGAACCCGGCGACCCCGACGTGAGCAAGGCGCTGCTCACCCTCAGCGACCTTCCCGGGCTCATCGACGAATCTCTTGCGGCCGGAAGCCCGGTTGCGTCCTCGATCTTCATCGACGAGTCGGCGCCGCTGGACGAACAGGTCAGCCACACCGTCTTCCGGATCACCCAGGAACTGCTCACCAACTCGCGCAAGCACTCGCCCGGTGCGCCCATCCGGCTGCACCTCGACGCACGGCCGGCCCGCGGCATTGAGATCTCAACGACCAACCGCCTGCGTCCCGGTGCCGCATCCGCGTTCCGCCCCGGCAACGGGCTCACCGGCATCCATGAACGCGTCACCCGATGCGGGGGCGAGTCGTGGGCATGGGTGGACGACGACGCCTTCCGGGTGTTGGTGCGGCTGCCGTGGCAGTTCCGCCCGGCCGAACAGAAGGTGGGCCGATGAACGACCTCCGCCCGATCAGGGTTCTGATCGTTGACGACGACGCGATGGTCGTGTCGGCCCTGCAAGCCATCGTCGGCATGCCCGACGACCTCGACGTGGTCGCGACCGCGTCCGACGGTGACGAGGTGGTCGACGCGATCCACCGCCACCATCCGGACGTCGTCCTGCTCGACGTCCGGATGAAGCGGCAGGACGGTCTGGTCACCACCGCGCAGATCCAGCGGCTGACCAACCCGCCGCGAGTGATCGTGCTGACCACCTGGGACACCGACGACATCGTCCAGCGAGCCATCGCCGCAGGCGCCGCCGGCTTCCTGCTCAAGACCGCCGACCCGGCCGACATCATCGCCGCGGTGCGCAATGTGCACCGCGGTCAGGGCGCGCTCGCCCCCGGCAAGGTCGGCTACGTCTTCGGGCTGGTCAACGAAGGCCGTACCGACCGCGACGCCGCACGAACCTCGATGTCCGCACTCAGCGAGCGCGAGCACGCGGTGGTCGTCGAGGTGGCCCGCGGGCTGTCCAACGCCGAGATCGGACGCACGCTCTATCTCGGCGAAGCCACCGTCAAGACCCACCTGGCGAACGCGCAGCGCAAACTCGGTGTCGGCGGACGCGTCGAGGTGGCGGTGATCGTCACCAAGGCCGGTCTGGTCTGAAATCAGACCGCGATCGGGGCCGCGATCACGCCCCTCGGGTCGTAGGTCGATCGCACCGTCCGCCACCGCGAGTAGTTGCCGGCGAGGTAGCGCTGCATCGACGTCCCGGAGCTCGGGAAGGTCAACCGGAACGTGCCCTTGCTGGTGGCCCGGTGCGCCGCGAACGTCATGCTGGTGACGATCGCCGCGCTGCTCCCGCCACCGCCGCGCAATGCCCAGAACAGCTCAGGGTGGGAAGAGGGCGAGATACGCAGTGCTGCAACAGAACCCGTCACCACGGTCATGGACGTGACCCGGCCGCAGGTCATTCCCCAGCGGCGCGACTCCACACCGATGCCGCCGCCCGTCGACAGACCGGCCGCGCCGACCGTCGGACACGTACCGGTGGGGATCGCCAGACCGTGAGCGGCGAGCGCCGACTTCACCGGGTAGAGGGTCGAGCCTGCGAAGATCTGGGCGGAGCTGCCGGTGACGACCGGTTTCCAGGCCATGCCGCGCAGGTCGAGGACGATCGTCCCGGACGCTGCCGACGCACCGACGTACGAGTGGCCGCCCGCTCGCGCAGAGACCTTGAGTCCATAGCGGCGCGCGAACGCGAGCGTCTGCTGGATGTCGGCCTGCCCGCTCGGCCGCACCACCGCCAGCGGAGTCGCGCCGTCGTAGCGGGTGTTGAAGATCAGCTTGCCGGACGCGTACCCGGTCGAGCCCGGACGGTGGACCGGCCCGGTGACCGCACGGTCGAACGCAGCCCAGTCAGGCACGGCAGAGCTCAGCGCAGTGGCCGGCGACGCGACGACCGGGGTGATGACGGCGCCGGCAGCGGCACTGAGGACGGAGCGGCGAGTGATGTTCATGACTGATGGACCTCCGAACTGCGAACCAGGTTGGTTTCACGTCGGTAACCACCGTCCTCGCCTCAGCGCGAATCCGCCATGGGTAGCTCTGCCCGGAAAGGAGTCCGTCAGGACTTGGACTTCCGCATGCGACTCCAGACCTTGTCGATGTCCGCCATCGGGTCCTTGCCCTCGCGCACCTGCTTGGCCGACCGGATCATCGCCGCGTCGTAGGCCTTCCGGGCGTAGCGCTTGGCGTTGTACGCGGCGACACCGTCGGAGTCGGTGAGCACGATGAAGCGACGGTTGCGGACGCCCTCCAACGCCTTGGACGCGACCTCGTCGGCGGACCGCGGGGCCTGCGTGATGAGCCTGACGGCGGTCTCCTCCATGTCGACGTCCTTGCCCTGCAACGATTCTGCGAGGTTGGTGCGGAAGAACGACGGGCAGATCACCGATACGTCGATGCGGTCGGGCGCAAGTTCGTGGCGCAACGTCTCCGAGACCGCGACGACCGCAGCTTTCACCGCGTTGTAGGACGCCATGCTCGGTGCGTGCACCAGTCCGGCCAGAGACGCGGTGTTCACGATGTGCCCGCCGCCCGCCTGCTTCATCATCGGCACGAAGGTGCGGCAGCCGCGGACCACACCGAGCAGATTGATGTCGATGATCCACTGCCAGTTCTCGATCGACTCCACGTCGATGCGTCCGCCGGCTGCGACACCGGCGTTGTTGAACAGCAGGTCGAGCCCACCCCAGGTCGCCTCCACCCAGTTGCGGGTCGCGTCCCAGCCCTCGTCGGAGCGCACGTCCAGCTGCCGATACTCGACGCCGGCCGGCAGCACGCCTTCGGGCGCGAGTTCGTGAACGTCGACGACCAACACCTTGGCGCCCTCGACGGCAAGGATCTTCGTCATCGCCAGGCCGAGTCCGGAGGCACCACCGGTGACCAGGGCACGCTTGCCGGCGAAGGACTGTGGTTCACGGCGCAGAGGATTCTTCATGAACCCGACGCTACCGGTGAGTACCCGCGTGCGTCCGTCGGTCAGCTCTCCAACATCGCACGGATGTCGGCAGCGGTGATCGCGCCGGACGCACCCTCGCCGCCGTCGACGACCCGGGCGAACAGGTCGCGTTTGCGCTCCTGCAGGTCGACGACCTTCTGCTCGATGGTGCCCTGGGAGACCAGGCGGTAGACCATCACCGGCCGGTCCTGGCCGATGCGGTGCGCGCGGTCGATCGCCTGCGCCTCGGCAGCCGGGTTCCACCACGGGTCGAGGACGAAGACGTAGTCGGCCTCGGTGAGGGTGAGCCCGACACCACCGGCCTTCAGCGAGATCAGGAAGGCTGCGGAGTCGCCGTCCTTGAAGTCGTCGATGACCTTCTGCCGGTTCGTGGTCGAGCCGTCCAGGTAGTTCGTGGTGATCCCGGCCTCGGTCAGCGCGGACTCCACCAGACGCAGGTAGGAGGTGAACTGGCTGAAGACCAGTGCTCGGTGGCCCTCCGCCGACAGTTCCTGCAGTTGGTCGATGAGGAAGGCGATCTTCGCGCTCGGCTCGCGCGAGGAGTACTCGGCGTCGACCAGGCGCGGGTCGAGCGACAGCTGGCGCAGGCGGGTCAGCGACGACAGGATCGCGATGCGGTTCGCGTCCGGGTCGTCGAGCAGGCCGAGGATGCGCTGGCGTTCGCGCTGAAGGTGTCTCTTGTAGTACGCCTCGTGCTTAGTGGTGAGCGAGATCTCCTGCAGCTGAACCTGTTTCGGCGGCAGGTCGGCCGCAACGACCTCCTTGGTTCGGCGCATCATCAGCGGCTTGATCCGGCGCCGCAACTGCTCGAGCTTCTCCGGCTCGACACCCGACTCGATCGGCTTGCGATAGGTGTTGCCGAAGAGTTCGGGCTTGGGGAACAGTCCCGGCGCGGCCAGGGCGAGCATCGACCACAGGTCCATCAGCGAGTTCTCCAGCGGAGTACCGGTGATCGCGAGAGTGAAGGGTGCACGCAGTCGCTTGGCCGCGTGGAAGGTCTTGCTCTGATGGTTCTTGATGAACTGTGCCTCGTCGAGGATGAGCCCGCGCCAGGAGAGCGACTGGAACTCCTCGGCGTCCAGACGAAGCACGGTGTACGACGTCACCACGACCGCCGCACCGGCAACCGTGTCCCGTAACGGTTCTCCACGCTTGGACGCGGTGCGCTGCACGGCGACGACGGGCATCCCGGGAACGAAGGTCGCAGCCTCCCGCACCCATGTCCCGACCATCGACGACGGCGCGACGACAAGCACGGGAGCCGTGAGTTCGCCGGCTTCGCGGGCTCGGGCGATCATTGCGAGTGCCTGAACGGTCTTGCCCAGGCCCATGTCGTCGGCAAGAATGCCGCCGAGCTGGGCGTCCCAGATGCTGGCGAGCCAGTGGTAGCCGTCCACCTGGTACGGACGCAGGGTGGCGGTGAAGCCCTGCGGCGCGGCCGGCGGCTCGCCCTTGCCGACCGATTCCAGGCGGGCGACCCGTTCGGACCAGGCAGCTGACGCGCTGGTGACGACGCCGAGTTCGACCAGTTCGTCCCAGTAGCCGAGCTGGAACTTGTTGAGCTGCAAACCGCTCGAACGGCGATCGGACAGCTCGCGCGCCTCAGTGATGAGGGACGAAAGTCGTTGCAGTTCAGGGTGATCGAGCGAGAACCAGGTGCCGGAGTCGAGGAGCAACAACTCCTCGCCGCGGGCCAAGGCGCGGAACAGCGGTTCGAAGGGCACCTTCTCGCCGCCGACGCTGACCTCGACGCGCAGGTCGAACCAGTCGATGTCGTCGGAGTCGTCCGCACCGATCTCGATCAGTGGGTCGTCCAGGGCCTCTTCGAAGACCGGCAGATCATCGGCGCGCTCGACGATCACCAGGTCGTGGCGGTCGAGTTCATCGAGGAGGTTGGTGAAACGCACCGCAGCGAAGTCGGTGAAGATCTCGCGGTCCTTCGGCCACCACCCGATGCCGCCGATCGCCTCGAGCAGCGATGCCTTGCGCAGCAGGGGCTCCAACTGCTCGACGAGCACCCGTTCGTTGTGCCGGTCGCGCCCGCTCCAGGGAGTGGCGTCCAACGCCATCGTGTGCAGTTCGCCGCCGGGGTACCGGACACCGGTCGAGACGAGGACGGCCGTGTCGGACTCCCGTTCCACCTTCAGGTGCAGCCGCAGCGGCTCGACCAGCGCCAGGCGGGGCTTTTCTACCGACCCGCCGTCCACCACCCCGTATCGACGGGCGAGCTTGGGCAACTGAGCGTCACGGAAGGACTCGGCGAGGGACTCGGGCACGGTCACCGGTCCGTTGGCCGACAGCCACTGCGCCATGGACGACATCGGCCGGTCAAGGCCGGCGAGCACCACATCGTGATCGCTGATGATGACCAGACCATGCGCCGGGTCACCGATCAGCACCAGCCGGCCGGGCCGGTGCAGGTCGATCTCGGTGCGACCGATCAGCTCACCGTTCGGGCCGTCGGAGAATCGGACGTCGGTACGCACCGGCGTCGCGAGCAGTTCGATCGACGCGTCCGGGTGGGCGAACGCGGGCAGCAGTTCGACACCGGCCGCGACAGCCAGTTGAAGGTCGTCCCAGATTCCGCCCCCGAGTTCGTCAAGCATCAACCGCGGGGCGCGGGTCATCACACCGCCGGCACCGCGCCAGCGTTCGAGCAGCCGGGTGAGGGCCTGCGCCTGCTCGGGCACGAAGAAGCGGCGTCCGGAGGAGCGGGCGTCGGTGCGGACGTCGGTCCACTCGATCGACATGTTCCAACGACCGGTCTTGCCGCGGCGGCACGGAATCAGTTCGAAACGGGTACGCGGGGAGGAGTCGGTGCCGGACCGCGGCGCCATGATCGGTGCGATGCGCAAACCCAACGCGTCCGCGTCCGTGAAGGTCTGGGACGACTCGTCGTCGCCCAGGAATCGGTCGGAGAACTCGCGCCAGTTGGCGTCTCCGGTCGGTGTCGGCTGCAGCGCACCACCGAGCGCTTCGCGACCCGACATCACCATCGAGGCGACGTGCTTGCACGCCTCCTTGACCGGGCAGGAGCACCTCGAACGCCAGTCGCGGGGTGGCGCGCCCACCTTCGGGACGGTCAACATTGCCGTGTACGGCCGCACGTCGCCGCCGTTCACGGTGCCGATCAGCAGCCGCCCGTTGTCACCGACGTTGATCGACTCGACGCGTTCGGCGTCGACGTACCCGAGCGCTCGCTCGTAGGCGAAGCGGCCCACGTGCTCGATCACGTCGTCGTCGCTCACCTGGGCCAGCCAGGCCGCGCCGCGTACCTGGAGCCGAGGGGAAGTGACCATCGTCCGAAAATAACCCGTGCCGCCCGCTTCCGGAAATCCCTGGGTGCCCGGCGATCAGTCGGTGGGCACCTTCTCCAGGTCCTTGAGCCAGACGGCGGCGTTGCCGTCGGACGGCGCGCGCCAGTCACCGCGCGGTGAGACGGACCCGCCGGCCATCACCTTCGGCCCGTTCGGCAGCGCCGATCGCTTGAACTGGCTGAACGCGAAGAAGCGCTTGATGAACACCTCGAGCCAGGACCGGATCTCCGGCAGGTCGTACGCGATCCGCTTGTCCTGCGGGTATCCCGCGGGCCACTCACCGGTCGTGTCGTCGTGCCACCCGTGCCAGGCCAGGAAGGCGATCTTGCTGGGTCGGTAGCCGTAACGGAGCGTGTAGAAGATGTTGAAGTCCTGCAGCGCATACGGTCCGATGGCGTCCTCGGTCGACTGCGGCTTGTCGCCCTCCTTGCTCGGCACGAGTTCGGGGCTGATCTCCTGATCGACGATCGCGGTGAGCACCTCGCCCACCTCGTCGGTGAACAGTTCGTGCGCGACGACCCAGCGAATGACGTGCTGGATCATCGTCTTCGGGATACCCGAGTTGACCGTGTAGTGCGACATCTGGTCGCCGACGCCGTAGGTGCACCAGCCGAGCGCCAGCTCGGACAGGTCGCCGGTGCCGAGGACGATTCCGTTCTCCTTGTTGGCGATCCGGAACAGATAGTCGGTCCGCAGGCCGGCCTGCACGTTCTCGAAGGTGACGTCGTAGACCGGCTTGCCCTCGCCGAACGGATGACCGAGGTCCTTCAGCATCTGGGTGGCGGTCGGCCGGATGTCGAGTTCGGTGAAGGTGACGCCGAGTGCCTCGCCGAGCTTCCAGGCGTTGGTCTTGGTGGAGTCGGACGTCGCGAACCCGGGCATCGTGTAACCGAGGATGTCGGTACGCGGGCGCCCCATCCGGTCCATCGCCCGCGCGGCCACGATCAAGGCGTGGGTGGAGTCGAGACCGCCACTCACGCCGATGACGATCTTCGGGTTGCCGATCGCGCGCAGGCGCTGGACGAGGCCGGCCACCTGGATGTTGTAGGCCTCGTAGCAGTCGAGGTCGAGGCGGGCGGGGTCGTCCGGCACGAACGGGAAGCGGTCGACCTTGCGCAGCAGGCCGATGTCGCCGGCGGGCGCCTTGAGTTGGAAGTCGACGGTGCGGAACTCCAGCACCCGGTCGGTGTAGGTGCGCGCGTTGTCTCCGATCGACCCGTCGCGCTGCCTGTCCTGCCGGATGCGGTCGAGGTCGATGTCGACCACGGTCCGACGCGGACCGTCCGGGAAGCGCTCGGTCTCCCCCAGCAGGTCGCCGCACTCGTAGACCATCGTCATGCCGTCCCAGGACAGGTCGGTGGTCGACTCCCCGACCCCGGACGCTGCGTACAGGTAGGCGGTCAGGCAGCGAGCCGACTGGGCGCGCACCAGCAGATGACGGTCCTCGGCTCGGGCCACGGTGATCGGGCTGCCGGAGATGTTCGCCAGGACGCTCGCGCCGGCCAGCGAGGCGATGGACGACGGCGGGACCGGCACCCACATGTCCTCACAGACCTCGGCGTGCACGACGAGCCCGGGCACGTCGGTCGCATTGAAGAGCAGATCGGGACCGAAGGGAATCTCGTTGTCCCCTAAACGGATCGACTCACCGATCTGATCATCGCCGGGCGCGAAGTGGCGCTTCTCGTAGAACTCGCGGTAGTTCGGCAGATAGGACTTCGGGGCGACGCCGAGGATCTCACCGCCGTGGATGACGACGGCGCAGTTGTACAGGCGCAGACCCTTGCGCAAAGGCGCGCCGACGATGACCAACGGTCGCAGTCGCCTGGTCGCGTTCGCGATGGTCGCGAGCGCGTCTTGGACCGCCTCCAGCACCGGGTCCTGCAACAGCAGATCCTCGATCGCATAACCGCTCACGCAGAGTTCGGGGAAGATCGCGACGGCGACTCCCTCCGCATGGACAGCTTTGAGTTCCTTGACGATCGACGCCGCGTTGGTCGCCGGGTCTGCGATCGCGGTCGGGACCGTGCACGCCGCGACGCGTGCGTAACCGTGGGCGTACGCCGACCAGAAGTCCGTGCTCGAAGCCATGCGGAGAGTCTGCCAGTCCGACGCCCCACACCCGCGTGGAGCCGCTCATCGACGCACCGGCACCGCTCAGCGAGAGAAGCGCCCCCGTGTGACCTGGCTCACTTACGCTCGCGACATGACCGAGCCGTCCGCGCAGCTGTCCCACACCCACGGCGAGACCGACACTCCGCTGATCGAGCAGACGATCGGCGACAACTTCGACGCGACCGTCGCGAGCTTCGGCGATCGGGGAGCCCTGGTCGACGTCGCACAGGGCAAACGCTGGACGTACGCCGAACTGCAGTCGGACGTCGATCGGTTGGCCCGCGCGCTGCTCGCCGTCGGCGTCGCCAAGGGTGACCGCGTGGGCATCTGGGCACCGAACCGCAGCGAGTGGGTCCTGGTTCAGTACGCGACCGCGAAGATCGGCGCGATCCTGGTCAACATCAATCCCGCCTACCGTGCACACGAGTTGAAGTACGTGCTGAAGCAGGCCGGCATCTGCTATCTGTTCGCGGTCAGCGAGTTCAGGACCAGCAACTACGCACGGATGGTGCAGGGCGTGCGGCACGACTGCCACGATCTGGTGGACGCGATCTACTTCGAGACCCCGGAGTGGGACGCCCTGCTGGCCCAGGCGGACGACGTCACCCCGCAAGCGCTCGCCGACGTCCAGTCGGGCCTCGACAACAACGACCCGATCAACATCCAGTACACCAGCGGCACAACAGGATTCCCGAAGGGCGCAACGCTGAGTCACCGCAACATCCTGAACAACGGCTTCTTCGTCGGAGAAACCTGCCGCTACACCGAGCAGGACCGGGTGTGCATCCCGGTGCCCTTCTACCACTGCTTCGGCATGGTGATGGGCAACCTTGCGTGCACCAGTCACGGCGCCTGCATGGTCATCCCGGCGCCTGCGTTCGACCCGGCCACCACTCTTCAGGCGACCCAGGACGAGAAGATCACCAGCCTGTACGGCGTCCCGACCATGTTCATCGCCGAGTGGGGTCTGCCGTACTTCGCCGACTACGACCTGTCGAGCGTCCGTACCTGCATCATGGCCGGCTCACCGTGCCCGGCGGAGCTGATGAAGAAGCTCATCGCCGCCGGCATCGAGCAGATGACGATCTGTTACGGCATGACCGAGACCTCGCCGGTCAGCACGCAGAACCGCACCGACGACACCTTCGAACAGAAGGTCGGCACCGTCGGCCGCGTGATGCCGCACCTGGAGATCAAGATCGTCGACCCCGTCACCGGTGAGACCCAGCCGCGCGGCAGCAGCGGCGAGTTCATGACCAAGGGCTATTCGGTGATGCTCGGCTACTGGGAACAGCCGGACAAGACCGCCGAGGCCATCGAGGACGGCTGGATGCACACCGGCGACATCGGCGTGATGGACGACGCCGGCTATGTGCAGATCAGCGGCCGGATCAAGGACATGGTGATCCGCGGCGGCGAGAACATATATCCGAGGGAGATCGAGGAGTTCCTCTACACCCACCCCGACATCGTCGACGCACAGGTGATCGGGGTGCCGGACGAGAAGTACGGCGAGGAGTTGTGCGCCTGGATCCGCCTGACGCAGGGCGCCGAGCCGATCACCTCCGAGTCGTTGAAGCAGTTCTGCTCCGGCCAACTGGCTCACTACAAGATCCCGCGTTATGTCGAACTCGTCGACGAGTTCCCGATGACCGTAACGGGCAAGGTGCGCAAGGTCGAGATGCGCGAGACGACCACCGCGAAGCTCGGCGTCGGCGGAGAGTGACCACTTTTTTTCCAGATATTTCTTGTTCCCCAAAATATCAACGCGAAAGATCTCGGTACGCCACGATGACGTTGCGTAACACGGTGAGGGATCGTGGCCGCTCGCAAGGGGGACGACGGGGTATGAGCTGGGGAAAGATTCGGGGTGCACCCCGGCGCCTGCCCGCCGACGAACACGACCTGTTCGACTCCTCGATCGACGTCGCGGCACGCACTGCCTGGTTGCTAAGGGTCAGCAGAATGGCCTCACCGTGGGGAGCCCGCACCGCGGACTCGTTCGTCCATCGTCTCGCCGAGGTCGGCTACCGGATCAAGCATGGGTCACAGGTATCGCATTGGGAGAGCGGACGGTTCACCGCTCCACTAGCTCTGGTCGCTGCCTACGAACGCGCGCTGAGCCTGGCACCCGCCGAGTTGCTCGGAGCCGTCGCGAGCATGCAGCAGACCTACCGGGTGACGGTGGCCGAGCCGATCCCCGACAACCGTGACCAACTCTTCACGCAGATCTCGATGCTCAACGAGGCGATCGCGGAAGGCACGGCCAACGGTCACGACTGGTTGACCCTGGTCATCCTCACCACCGACCCCCGGATCACCCCTCCGCCGCGCGGCACAGCGCGCCTGATGGCACACGGCCTGACGACCGAGATGCTGCGGTCGGGACATTTCGACTACTCCTCGCGTTGGGCGGCGTTGTCGATCCTGCTCGGCGACAGCCTCTACCAGGAGCTGGCGGAGCAGGAGATCGTCGCGGTCGCGCAGCAGCCCGGGGCCCCGTTGGCCCGCAATGCCTGGGACGCGTTGTCCCAGTCGACCCGCAAGGGTGTCGCCGCAACCCTCATCGAGCAGTTCGTTTCCGGCGACGACGAACGGGTGCTCGGCATCTCGTTCGGTCTGGCAACCATGATCGGCCGGCGTCAGCTCGGCGCCCAGGATGTCGAGGCCTTGCAGGACCGGCTCCGGGTGATGGCCCGGGAAGGATCCCCACAGGATCGCGACATCGCTTACAGCCTGGCGGGTCGGCTCGGCGGACGCACGATGGCCGCGGTCGGCCACCCACCACCGGCACAGTGGAGTCAACGCGGCTTCGTCGAGCGCCCGCCGCACTACGACGATTACCTCGCCGCCGTCCGCGAGGCCTCCGGCTTGAACGACGACCCGATCATCGACCGCCTCCTGCAGGAGGCGCTGTCGAACCTGTGGCTGGAGAAGCGACAGTTGGCGCAGGAACTCATCGGTGCCAGCCCCTACCGGGACGCCGTGGCACGCACCGCGATCCATGTGGCGACGACGTCCGCCGTCAGCCAGGCGCGTCGCAGTGCCTCGAACCTGTTGCGGCAAATGACCCCGGACGACCCATCGTTGTTGCGCCGGTTGCTGTTCGCGACCGACCCGAAGGTGGTCTCGGACGGACTGATCGCGATCGGACGTGGTGGCGCACTCGATCCGGCAGCCTTGGCTCCCTTCCTCGATGACCCGACGACGCGGCAGGACGCTCTGATGGCCGCCGGCATGCTCGGCCACACGGGCGTCGCGGCGACGGACGAGGAGCAGGTCGCAGCCGACTGGTGGGCTCGCGGAGGCGGACGACGCACGACTCCGGGCACCCCGGTAGGCGGCTGACGCAGGTCAGATCCGCCCACGACACCGTAGATGCCGGTCGTTCCGTCAGGCTTGCGAACGTCGTCCTCGCGGACGCGCAGTCAGGCGTTCTCATAGATCGGGCGGCTGTCGAGCTGCTCCCAGCTCATCGAAACGATCAGCGCGTCCCGCGCTCGACGAACTGCGGTGCTTCCCGCTTCAGGCCCGCTGCCCGGGCGATCTTCGCGTTGCGGCCGAACAGCAGTTTCACCTGCTCGCGTCGCTCAGCCGCGAAGGTGCGCCGGGCCGACGATCTGTGGTGCTTGTCGAACAATCGCTTGGCGGCGGCGAGGGCGTCCGGCGATTTCGTCGTCAGCGTGCGCGCCAACTCGAACGCGGCCCCGCGCGGGTCGGCCGCGACGGTGCCGGCGAGACCGAGGTCATGGGCGTCCTGACCGCTGAGCACCTCGGCGGTCATCGTCAGTCGCTTCGCGGTCTCCACCCCGACCAACTCCGAGAGCGAGCGCACCCCGCTCATGTCCGGGATGAGGCCCCACTTCCCTTCCAGCACAGACCATTTGGCGTCCGGCGTCGTGATCCGGAAGTCGGCGGCGAGCGCGATCTGGATGCCGCCGCCGTAACAGTGGCCGTGCACGGCGGCGATCACCGGGGCGGGGACACGTCGCCAGGCCCAGCACGCCTCCTGGAACACATTGGTGCCCCGCCACGGCACCGGCACCAGACCCACGGGGATCTGCCAAGGCTTCTTGGACACCGAGCCGAAGTCGAGTCCGGCGCAGAACGCGTCACCGTTTCCGCTGATCACGACGGCGCGCAGCGTCCGGTCCTTGCGCAGCCGGTGCGCGGTGGATGCCAGATCGCGCAGCATCTCGAAGGTGAGGCCGTTGTACTTGTCCGGGCGATCGAGGCGGACGTCGGCGATGCCGTCTCGGACGGTGCAGCTGATCAAGGAGGTCACACGCTCACGCTACTTCGCCGCGGCCCGACACCTGCGGGAATGCTGCAGCCCGTGAGACGTTGGACGAAGAGAACCCGATTTCAAGGAGGGCCGGCATGGCCACCACCACCCTGACCACCGAGAACTTCGTCGAGACCATCCAGAACAACGACATCGTTCTCATCGACTTCTGGGCCGACTGGTGCGGCCCGTGCAAGATGTTCGCTCCGGTGTACGACGCCGAATCGAACAAGCACGAGGACATCGTGTTCGGCAAGGTCGACACAGAGGACCAGCGCGAACTCGGCGGCGCAATGAACATCAGCAGCATCCCGACCGTCATGGCCTTCCGTGAGGGCGTGATGGTGTTCAGCCAGTCCGGTGCGATGCCGCCGGCGATGCTGACCGATCTGATCAAGCAGATCCGCGAACTGCCGATGGAGAAGATCCACGCCGAGATCGCCGAGCAGCAGGCCGCCGAGGGCGACGCCGCCCAGCAGAACTGACTCACTACTGACTTACTACTGACTCGATCAGTTGAACGCCGCCGCCTTCGGGTTGCGGCGTTTGCTGCGTCCGGCTACTCAGGTCCGCCCGGATTGCAATAGGCGCTCACGACCTGGTCCATCGGGACGGCCATCCGCCAGGTTTCCAGGTTCCAGGTCGCTTTGGATCGGGCGTAACGCCAGTGACAGGCGAACTGGCGTTGCATCGACACGGTGTCGGCCCGCGGCTCGCGCCTGGCGACCTCCGCCCAAGCAGCCGCCTCCTTCTCCTCCCCCAGCACGGCGCGTCCGGCGCCGGTGGGCGTGACGATCAGGTCGTCACCGTGCCGTCCGGGCCGCCAGGTGAGCGTGCCGATGTAGGGCGGACCCGGCTGCGGTGTGCTCGTCGATGTCGTAGCCGGCGACGGCCGGATCGAACTCGACGTCGAGCTCATGGTGGACGTGTTCGGGGAGGACGTGGTGGTCGGCTCGGTGCTCGAGCAGCCGGTACACAGCAGCGCGACTGCGAGGACGACGACCCGGCGCACGGTCTCAACTACGCGATGTCGGGCGGCGCAGGACTCGCAACGAACCATGCACCTCGACCTGCTCGAAGCCGTCCGTGAGCGCCGACTGCACCACGTGCCAGGGCGCCTGGCCACCGTCGGCAGGGTCGGGGAAGACGTCGTGCACGAGCAGCAGAGCGCCGGGGACGAGGTGCTGCGCGAACGCGCGGTAGTCGTGCTGCGCGGTCTCTTCGGTGTGGTTGCCGTCGAGGAAGAGCACTTCGAGCGGTGTCGCCCACCAGGCGCCGACCACCCGGGTGTCGGCGACGACGGCACTCAGCACGTCGGCGTACTCGTCGAGCACCGGGCGGAAGGTGGCGAAAGTGTCAAGGCGTCCGGATCGTTCGTCGACCATCGACTCGTCGTGCCACTCCCAGCCGGGCTCGTTCTCCTCGGACCCGTGGTGGTGATCGACAGTGACCAGCCGGGCACCGGCCCGCCGTGCCGCGTCCGACAACAGACGGGTCGACTTGCCGCAGTACGTACCGATCTCGAGCCAGACGCCGGGCTTGGCGGCAAGCGCGCTGGCATGCAGCGCCTCGCCCTCGTCGTCCGGCATGAATCCCTTGGTCGCGTCGACCGCCGCCCGCAGTTGCTCCGAGATCAACTCGCCGCTCCTTCGATCGCGCCGCCCCAGCCACTCCAACCACCGGCATCACGAAACAGCGAGGCTCCCCCGGTGGCTTGTCCTAGCGCGTCGGCCGCGAGCAGGACGGCCGCGGCCGACCAGGTGGTCTGTTCCACCGGCCAGACCTGCTCGTTCGGAATGTTCATGCCGGTCCAGTAACCACCGGTCTCCTCGTCGAAGAGGAACTGCACGTCATTGAAAAGCTCTGTGGCACAGTCGGATTCACCGATTGCATCCAGAGCTGCGACGAGCTCGACGGTCTCGGCCGCGGTCACCCACGGCTCGTCGGCCACACAACGGATACCGCGTCCGGGCCATCCGAAGGTCTCCCAGCCGGAGTCGATCAGCCGCGCGGCAGCTTCGTCGCGCACGGCCCCGGTGAGCACCGGGTAGTACCAGTCCATCGAGTATCGACTGCGATCCTCGAACACCTCGGGCGAGTTACGGATCGCGTCCCGCAGCCCACGACCGGCGGCCCGCCAGCGCGGGCGGTCGTGGCCCAGCGTCTCGGCGATGAGACAGGCGCATTCGATGGCCTGCAGGGTGCTGCACGAGCCGGTGAGCAGCGCCTGGTCGTCCCATTCCCGCTCGACGTTCATCGCCCAGGAGATCGCGCCGGACGCAAGCTGTCCACGCACCACGAAGTTGATCGCCGCTTCGACCGTCGGCCAGAACCGGGCCAGCGTCGCGCTATGTCCGGTGACCAGGTAGTAGTGCCAGACACCGACCGCGATATAGGCGCACTGGTTGGTGTCGGCTGCAGCTTCCTCGACGACGCCGGCGGTCTGCTTCATCGGCCAGGATCCGTCGGGCCGCTGGGTACGCGCCGACCACAGGTAGGCCCGGATCGCCTCGTCGTGACGACCGGCCACGGTCAGACCCATCGCGGCCTCGACGTGATCCCAGGGGTCGAGGTGGCCGCCGCGGAACCACGGCAGCGCACCGTTCGGATCCTGTTGCGAAGCAATGAAATCGCCGATCCGGACGACGCGCTCGTGGGTGAGCGCGTCGTGCAACGAGAGGTCGCGTGCGGGTGCCGTCATGAATGCTCCGGCTTGCGGAGGTAGACCACGAAACTCTTGCCGAGCACCGGGTCGAGCGACTTCTCGGCGAGCCGGGTGACCAGCGGCGCGCTCATCATGTCCCAGACCAACAGGCGGTGGTACGCCTTCGTCGCGAAGTTGTCGTTGTCGCTGCCGACCGCGCACTTCAGCCACCAGTACGGGGCGTGCAACGCGTGCGCGTGGTGCTGCGCGTACGGCTGGAATCCGGCGCGGGTGAGCTTGTCGACGAGTTCGGACGCCTTGTAGATACGGATGTGTCCGCCCTCGACCTCGTGGTACTCATCGGAGAGCTTCCAACAGACCTGCTCGGGCCAGTTGCGCGGCACGGTCACGGCGACCAGACCACCGGGTTTGGTGATCCGGAACAGTTCGGCCATCACGGCCTCGTCCTCATGGATGTGCTCGAGGATCTCCGAGGCGATCACCCGGTCGAAGCTGCCGTCGTCGAACGGCATCGCGCGGGCGTCGCCGGCCTGCACCTGGGCGATGGCTGGGAAGCCCGCTTCACCCTCGGCCTCCATCGCACCGAACATCGTCTTCACGTCGGCCAGGTCGGATTCGTTCATGTCGAATGCAGTCACGTTGCAGCCACGGCGATACGCCTCGAAGGAGTGCCGTCCCTGGCCGCAACCGACGTCGATCAGGTTCATCCCGGGTGAGACCGGGAAGCGGTCGAAGTCAACGGTCAACATGTTCGTTCTCCTTCATCGTGCCGGGCGTCCGTCGAGCACGGATCACGTCCCGGTAGAGGTCTGCTGTTTGTTCGGCGACGGCACGCCAGCTGTACGTCGCCACCGCGCGCCGTCGACCGGCCGCGCCCATGGCGGTACGAAGATCCGGCGAACTCAGCACTTCGGTCAGTGAATTTGCCAGTGCGACAGGGTCGTTCGGCGGCACGAGTGCACCTGCGCCACCGGACACGAGCGTCGGCAGGGCGCCGACCGCGGACGCGACGACCGGCGTCCCACACCCCATCGCCTCGATCGCCGGGAGCGAGAATCCTTCGTATCGCGAGGGCACGACGAGGGCTTCGGCCGACCCGATGAGGCCGGCGAGTTCGAGATCGGTGAGGCCGGAGCGGAAGCTCACCCGGTCGAGCAGGCCGGCGTCTGCCAGCGACTTCTGGGTGCGTTCGCTCGCGGCTGCGACGATGATCAGTTCCGACCACGCGTCGGTGCGCATGTTCTTCAGCGCTTCGATCAACACCGGCACGCCCTTGAGCGGCACGTCGGCCGACGCGATCGTCACCAGCCGCCCACGGACGCGCGGCAGCGACGGCGGCGCGAACGTCTCGACCGCCACCCCGACCGGGACGATGCTGATGCGTTCGCGGGGCACGCGGAAGTCGGTGACGATGTCCTGCGCCGAACCCTCGGACACCGTCAACACGTGCGAAGTCTTTCGAGCGACGCGAGCCTGCATCTGGACGAAGCCGTAGAACCGACGCTTGGTGACGCGATCCCACCCACGGGCGTGCTCGATCTCCAGGCGACGGTCCCGGCTGATCGGGTGATGGATCGTGGTGAGCACCGGTAGCCCGCGTCGCTCCAGTTCGAGGATGCCCGGAGCGAGCGTCTGGTTGTCGTGCAGCACGTCGAACTGCGACAGCCGCGAGCGCAGCAGGCGGTCCAGGCGAAGACCGAACACCCGGGGCTCCGGGAACCCCGCAGTGCACATCGTCGCGAACTCCAATACGTCCAGATCGGAACGAAATTCGCGGATGTGCGGGGTACGGAAGGGGTCGGGCTCGCGGTACAGGTCAAGCCCCGGGACCGTTGTCAGCCGCACCCCTGCGTCCAACTCGGGATAGGGCGGACCGCTGAACACCTCGACGTCGTGGCCGAGTGCGACCAGTTCCCGCGAGAGATTGCGGACGTACACGCCCTGGCCGCCCGAGTGCGGCTTGCTGCGATACGACGACAGCGCGACCCGAAGGCCGCGCTCGGCACGTACGTTCTGCGGCACGGACTCACACCACCGCGGGAGCGGCGATCTCCTGGATGTCGTGCTGCTCTCCGCGACGGACGAACGTCATGTCCTTGCTGACGTCGGCTCGCCGGGTGTCGCGCCGGTCGCGCAGGTAGTTCTGGTGCAGGAACCACGGTGCGCGGTCACCCTGCTTGGGGAACTCGGCCATCGACCGCAGCACGTACCCGGCGTCCAGGTCGAGGGCCGGTCGGGCGTCCATGGCGGAGTCGACGTGCGGGTAGCCGTACGCGTACCCCTGGGCGTCCAGGTGGTTGATGAACGTCGCGAAGTACTGCGACGTGAGATCGGCACGCAGCGTCCACGAGGCGTTGGTGTAACCGACGCACATCGCGATGTTCGGCACGCCGTTGATCATCATGCCGCGGTAGATGTAGCGGCTGCCCATGTCGACCTTCGCCCCGTCGACGGTGAGCGTGATGCCGCCACCGGCGAGCATCTTCAGCCCGGTCGCCGTGACGACCGCGTCCGCCTCGATGACCTGACCGGATCCGGTGCGGATGCCTTCGGGCACGAACGAGTCGACGGTGTCGGTGACGACATTCGCCTTGCCACTCCTGATGGCCTTGAACAGGTCGCCGTCCGGCACGATGCACAGCCGTTGGTCCCACGGCCCGTACGGCGGGGTGAAGTCGCGCTCGGTGACGTCGGTGCCGCGCACCTGGGCCATGACGCCCTTGCGCAACATGTTGCCGATCGTCTTAGGCGCCCGGCGGCTGGCCAGGTAGAGGGAGAGCGCCTGAGTGGCGTTCTTCATCCGGATCATGCTGTAGGCGCGTTGCGGCGACAGTGTCCGTTGCAGCACGTTCGCGATCGGGTCGGTGTTCGGCAGCGCCAGGACGTAGGAAGGCGTGCGCTGCAACATCGTCACCTCTGCGCCCCGGTCGGCGAGCGCCGGGACAAGGGTGACGGCGGTCGCGCCCGAACCGATGACGGCGATCTTCTTGCCTGCCGGGTCGAACTCCTGCGGCCAGAACTGCGGATGGATGACCTCACCCCGGAAGTCGTCACGGCCGGTGAACGCGGGGTCGTAGGGCTCGTCGTAGTCGTAATAGCCCGAGCAGAGGTAGATGAAGCGGCTGCGTACGGTGCTTTCGCCGCCCGGTGTGGTGAGCGTCAGCGTCCACTCGGCGGTGGCGCTGTCCCAGGAGGCGTCCGTGACCTTGGTGCGGTGGACGATGCGCTCGTCGATGCCGTGCTTGGCCGCAGTGTCCTTGAGGTAGTCCAGGATGTCGGCGCCGTCAGCGATGGACTTCTTACCGGTCCACGGCTCGAACGGCAGCCCGAGGGTGAACATGTCCGAGTCGGAGCGGATGCCCGGGTACTTGAACAGGTCCCAGGTGCCGCCCATGCTCTCGCGGCCTTCGAGGATGACGTAGTCCTTGTCCGGACACATCGTCTGCAACCGGTAGCCGGCATCGATCCCCGACAGACCGGCACCCACCACGACGACGTCGTAGCGGTCCTTGAGGGCAGGGTGCTGCCGCGTCTGCTCGTGCATCTGCTGTTCGGACACCGTCGGCTCCTTGCTGTTGCGGGCTGACCAAGCCTAAGTTACCGGCGAGTTCCGGGGAACCGTCACGGGTGGACGAACGCGTCAGCCCTTGGCGGGACGAGCCGTCGTCGTCCGCGCGGTACGACCCTTGTTGGACGTCGAAGTGAGTTCGGCGCTCTCCTGACCGATGGCGACCGAGTCGTCGGCCAACCAGCCCTCGGGTCCGTCCGAGCCGGCCTTGTACTGCTGGATCGGCACCAGATTCTGTTCGAATGCCTTGATCGCCGGAGCGACGATCTTCCAGCACAGTTCGGCCGAGTCCGCTCGCACGCTGAGCAACTGGTTGTCGTCCATCAGGTAGCGCAGCACTTCGCCGTAGGCCGTCATCTGCGCTCCCGCGAGATCGGCCGACAGCGTCTTCTGCTCCAGGTCGAGCGGGTCACCCTCGGCGTTCATCGACAGCTTGAACGACACCCGTCCGGGCTTGAGATCGATGATCATCGCGTCGCCGGTGTGGTCGCCGATGAACCCCTTGGGCAGGTGCGGCACGTCGCGGAAGTAGACGATGACCTGCTTTCGGGGAGCGCCCATCGCCTTCCCGCTGCGCAGCACGAACGGGACGCCGGCCCACCGGTTGTTGTCGATCTGGACGGTGAGCTGGGCGAGCGTCTCGGTGTTGCGCGAGGATTCGACGCCCTTCTCCTTGACGTACGAGGGCACGCTGCGGCCGTTGATCGAACCGGCGGTGTAGCGCGCGCGCTGCGCGTGGTCCTTCGGGTTGTTCTCCCAGATGTGGGTGGCACGCAGCACCTGAGCCTTGAGATCGGCCAGTTCCTGCGGATCGAGACTGGCGATCGGCTCCATCGCGAAGATGGCCAGGATCTGCAGCAGGTGGCTCTGCAGCATGTCGCGCAGCGCACCTGCCTGGTCGTAGTAGCCGGCGCGGCCCTCGAGCGCGAGGTCCTCGTCATAGAGGATCTCCACCCGCTCGATGTGCTCGGCGTTCCAGATCGGTTGGAGCATGCGGTTGGCGAACCGCAGGCCGATGAGATTGAGGACGGTCGAGACGCCGAGGAAGTGGTCGACGCGGAAGATGCGGTCCTCGTCCACCACTCGCTGCAGTTGCTTGTTGAACTGCCGGGCCGACTTCTCGTCGGCGCCGAACGGCTTCTCCAGACCCAGACGGGTGGACGCGGGCAGGTCGAGCTTCTCCAGTTGGGCGCAGACCTTCATCGAGATGGCCGGCGGGAGCGCGAAGTAGACGACGAGTTCGCCCTCGGCCACCTGGACGAGGTCGGCGAGCGCGGACAGGTCGAGCAGGTCGGCCTTGATGTAGTGCGCCTTGCCGGCGATGCGCCCGGCGGTCTTCGCGTCGGCGCCGCCCTTCCTCAGCCGATCGCGCACCAGGGCGCGGAACGAGGCCGTGGTCAGGTCGGCACGGTCGGCACCGATCACCTGCACCTCGCGGTCGGACTCGACCGCCAGCAGGCTGCCGAGTCCGGGGAGCAGCAGGCGCTGGGTGAGGTCACCGCCGGCGCCGAGGATGAGGAAGGTGACGGACTTGGTCGTCTGCTTCGTCGTCATGGGGACCGATCGTGCCACTCCCGGCGTCGTGGCGGGCGACTGCCGACGTCAGGCGTCGATCACCTCGACGACCGTGTGCTCGCCGTCGTCGGTGACGAAGGTGGCGCGCACGGTCATCCGTGATCGCAGTGAACGGGCGATGAAGCACTCCTGGTGAGCGATCCGCACCCAGCGCTCCCACTTGTCCGGTTGCTTGCCGCCGCTGATCTCGATGACCGGGTTGAGTCGGATCTTGTTGACCCACAACGGTCTTTCGTCGTTCGCCATGACCGCTTCGGCGTGGTCGACGTACGAACGCACGTCAGCCCGTGCGCGTGCTGCGACGGCGAGGAAGGACAGCAGTTGGCAACTGCTGGCTGCGGCGAGCAACAGTTCTTCGGGGTTGGTCAGGCTGGGGTCGCCACGGAAGGCGGGGTCGGAACTGAGGGTCAGATGATGTTTGCCCACGACGTCGATCTGGTGTTGCCGCGAGTAGTCGTCGTACCCGGTCGCCGTCGTCCCTTCCCACCGCAGAGAGGTCGAGTAGGAGTGGTTCACGCGGTCGCCGACATCGTCGAGGCGGCCGGTGCACGTTCGGCCAGTTCCACGGTCTCTTCGATGACTCGCGTGATCAACTCGGGTTCATCGAGCATCGGGACGTGCCCGCAGTTCGGGAGGGCGACGTGCCGCTGGTCGGGCAGCCGCTTGCGCGCTCGGCCGGCCTGGCTCGGCAGCAGCAGACGGTCCTTGTCACCCCAGGCGATCGTGGTCGGCACCTGAGGAATCGCCTTGTAGTTCAAGCGCATTCCACCGACGAAGCACGGCCAGAAGCCCTTCGACCGACGCAGGTTGAGCGTGTCGGCGTAGGCATGCTCGGCGGTGAGCCGTTCGGGGTGCGCGTACAGCGAGCTCATCGAGATCCTGCGCAGCATCGGCTTCTGGCTGAACAGCCGAATGATCGGCAACGGTGCGTGGCTCGCCGCCTTCATCGACAGCAGCGCGGCACCCGCGACAGCGAGTCCGGTCGGCAGATAGAACCCGGCCGGCGAGATGGCCGTACAACTCGCGACCGAGCCCCGAGCGGCCAGTTCCAGGGCGAGGTTTCCCCCGAGCGAGTTACCGACGACGTGCGGGCGCTCGATACCGAGGTGCTCGAAGAAGGTTTCGAGTTGAGTCACCCAGCTGGCCATCCGATAGGTGTCGGGTTTCTGCGGCGGCGGCGACTGTCCGAACCCGGGCAGGTCGATCGCGATCACGTCGTGGTGCTGCGCCAGTCGGTCGTACACCTCGAACCAGGCGGTGCGTTGGTGGCCGATGCCGTGGATCAACACCACCGGCTCACCGGCGCCCTGGCGGCTGTAGGAAATCGTGCTCACGGGGTGCTCGCTCCTCGCTCGGGTTCAAGTATTTCGACCCTAGCGGCTCGAACGAAGGCGCGATCGTCGCGACTTACGCCCCGGTACGCGGCACTACCGGGGCGTAACGCGCGACTGTCGCGCTTTGCGCCCGGCGGCATCCAGATCGACGCAGGTGACGAACTCGCCGACGAAGTCGTAGCCGATCGTCGCCGTGACCACGTCGCCGCGCAGCACGTTAGGCAGCCAGATGCGGTCGTCGTCCCACATGTCCGCGTACGGGATCTCGTCCAGCGGGCACCAGAACGGCGACAACTCAGCTGACGCCTCGGCCTCGCCCGTCCAGCGCTCGATCATCACCAGCGAGACCCGGAACGGCGTCCGCTGCGGGTCGGCCCAGGTGAACAACAACTCCCCCACCGACCGCGCGTCCCGGACATCCGCACTCAGGGACGTCTCCTCCGCCAGTTCCCGTACCGCCGCTTCGAGCGCGGACTCTCCCGCTTCGAGCTTCCCACCGGGTGCGATCACCTTGCCCTCGCCGAACCCCCGCAGCTTGCGACCCAACAAAACCCGTCTCCGCTCCAGGTCGACGACCAGCGCAAGGCACATGTCGATCGGTTGCTCGGTCACCTGCGAATCCTTGCACCCCGCGCCGAATTCGCCGACTCGCATTTTGAGCAGGCTCGCGGGGCGGTTTCGCCGACCGGCGGGTAGCGGCCATGCTTGACCACGTGAACATCGGCATTCTGACCAGCGGCGGCGACTGCCCCGGCCTGAACGCAGTTATCCGTGGTGCGGTGATGAAGGGCGACCGCATCTACGGCGTCAACTTCCAGGGCATCCGCGACGGATTCCGTGGGCTCGTCGAGGACGACATCCGCCCCCTGCCCCGCCACGACGTTCGAGGGCTCTCCCGCACCGGCGGCACGATCCTCGGCACCTCCCGCATCGGGCCGTTCGGCGAAGGTGGCGGCGGCTCGGCTCGGGTGAAGCAGGTGATGGAACGCAACGAGATGGACGCGATCATCGCCATCGGTGGTGAAGGCACCCTCACCGTCGCGCGAATGCTTCACGATGACGGCATCAAGGTCGTCGGCGTGCCGAAGACCATCGACAACGATCTCTCGGCGACCGACTACACCTTCGGTTTCGACACTGCGGTGTCGATCGCGACCGAGTCGATCGACCGGCTGCGCACCACCGCGGAGTCGCACCACCGCTGCATGGTGGTCGAGGTCATGGGACGCCACGTCGGTTGGATCGCCCTGCACGCCGGTCTCGCCAGTGGTGCACACGCGATCCTCATCCCCGAGCAACCGGTGAGCATGGAGCAGATCTGCGGATGGGTGGAATCGGCGCTCGACCGCGGCCGCGCACCGCTGGTCGTCGTGGCCGAAGGCTTCATGCCGGACGGTGCGGAGATCGTCCGCGATGCCCTCGACGGCTTCGGACGACCCCGCCTCGGCGGTGTCGGCGAATGGCTCGGCCCGATCATCGAACAGCGCACCGACATCGAGACCCGGGTCATGACGCTCGGTCACCTGCAGCGTGGGGGCGTGCCGACATCCTACGACCGGGTGCTCGCCACCCGGTTCGGGCTGGCCGCGATCGACGCCGTGATGGACTCCAAGTGGGGCCACATGGTGTCGCTGCGCGGCATCGACATCGAAACCGTTCCACTGGGCGAAGCCACCGCCGACCTGAAGTCCGTGCCCCAGAGCCGCTGGGACGAAGCCGCCGTCCTGTTCGGCTGAGGAGAAGACATGACCCATATCCTGCTGCTGCACTCCGCCCTCGGCCTGCGACCGGCGGTGCGAGAGTTCGCCGATGCGCTCACCGAACGCGGCCACACCCTCGTGGTGCCCGACTACTACGACGGCCAGGTGTTCGACGACGAGGAGTCGGGCGTCGGATACCGCGACCGCACCGGCGCCAAGGAACTGTTCAAGCGGATCCTGCCGGTGGTCGAGGAACTTCCCGCGGACGCCGCACTGGCTGGGTTCTCGCTGGGCTCGGCCTTCGCGCAGACCCTCGCCGCGACCCGGCCCGAGGCCGCCGGCGTGATCCTGATGCACAGCGTCGCGGCGCCGTTCGGACGGTGGCCGGGTGCGCCGGTACAGGTGCACCGCTACGAGTCCGACCCCTGGATCGAGCAGGACGACCTCGACGCGTTGCGTGCGTCGGTCGAGGCCGAGGGCACGTCCTTCGAGGACTTCGTCGTCCCCGGCCGCGGCCACCTGTTCACCGACGTCCATGGGCCGGACGGCGACGGCGAGGCGACCGCCGCCACGATCGACCGGATCGACGCGCTGCTGACCCGTCCGTGAAGGTCACCACCTGGACGCTGGAGATGCGTTCACCGGACGACCTCCGTGGCCCGGACCAGCTTCCCGAGGGCTTGACCGTCACCGAATCAACTTCGGTGACACCGGAATTCGCTCGCTTCCTGTACGGACTGGTCGGCGGTCCGTGGCGCTGGACCGACCGCCTCGATTGGTCTCGTCAACAGTGGTCCGAGGACCTCGCCGCGCCCGGCACTCGTTTCCTGATCGCCTACGCCGACGGCGTTCCACAGGGCTACCTGCAACTCGGTGCGTCGTCGATCGGGCAGACCAGGGACATGGAGATCAAGTACTTCGGACTGGTGGAATCGGCGATCGGCCGTGGACTGGGGTCGGCGCTACTCACCCGAGGCATCGAGCGCGCCTGGCAGACAACGGGGTTGCCGAAGGTCTCGCGTGTCTGGGTGCACACCTGCTCGCTCGACGGACCTGTCGCGCTACGCACCTACCGAGCACGCGGGCTGAACGTCGTCGACGAGGTAGTCACCGACGAGGACTACCCCGATCAGCCGCTGGGCAGCTGGATGTCGACCGGCGGCCGGTGATGCCGACGGATCAGGCGAGGTGCAGCCGCAACATCGCCAGCGAACGCTGCCACAGGTCGCGAGCCAGTGCCGACTGCGGCCCGACTGCCGCCAGATCACGCAGCGTGTTGAGGTTGCCCGGGTACTTTTTGGCGCAGAACGGCACTCCCGCACGGCGCATCGCTGCCCGTAACTCGGGCAGACCTTCTGCGGCCGCCGCGTTGTCGGCCGCGTAGAAGCTGACCGCTGCACCCTTGATGTTCTCGACCAGGTCGATATCGGTGGCCACACAGTCGTAGGACAGTGCGAGGCGAACCCGAGAATCGACCGCCGCGAGCGCGAACGCGAGTCCCCCGCCGGTGCCGTAGCCGATCACCGCGATCCGGGTGTCGACGCCCGGTTCCTTCGCCAGCTCCCCGACGGTGGCACGCAGGGCCTTCATCACCCAACGCTCGTAGTCGGGGCTCTGCATGACGGCCATGACGTCGCCGACCGTCGGGTCGTCGGCAAGGTCGGCGTCCTGCCAGGCCTGCTCCGCGCGCGCGGCCGCCTGCGGGTCGAGGCCGAGGCCCGCGACGAGTTCGGGGACGAGGACGACGTAGCGCTCGTGAGCGAAACGGCGCGCGAGTTCCATGATGGTCGCGTCCGACTCGCGCAGCCCGGGCAGCATCACGATGCCGCCGCGTACGCTTCCACCCGGCGCCACGCGGTGGGCGCTCAGGGGCATGGTCGTCGCAGCGGGTCTCAACGTCTTGCCTTTCATCGATCTACGGCCAACTGTCCCAGGGTAGGACCGTCGACGCATCGCCGGGCGGGAGTCGCACAACGACTTGGAACCTTTGTGCAATGACTTTGGTCTCGAGCCCGGGTCCGGTACGTACACGTCCGACAAGGGAAAGCTCGTGCTGAAGGACGCACCGCGACCTGGACCAGCGGTCTGCGGGCACGCGCCACCGTCAATCGGGACGGCGCCGGATCCGTGCTGGACCGCACCGGACTCATCGCAGTCACCGCGGACGGGTCAGTTGCGTGCGCGACCGGCAAGCGCCTGGCGTTCGTGGGCTCGGACGGACGCCGCGGCGAGGCGAACACCGGCGGCGCCATCTTCATCGACCGGTCCGCAAAGAGCACGACCGTCGGCAAGCCCGGGCGACCAGGGCAAGATCATCGGCCGTTACAACGTCCGCAATGTCGGCGGACGCACCTCGGTGGAGGCGTTCATCCCGGCCGCGCCCCATCAGGGGACGCGGTCTCGTCGAGCGCGCTGTGGTGCGCCGTGATCAGCCGGCTGCGGGCGGCTGCGTTCCGGGCTGGGTGCCCGCCTGGGTGCCCGGCTGGTTCGGCTGCGGAGCCGCAGTGGTCGGCGGCTGCTCGCCACCCTGAGGCTGCGCGGGAGCGTCCGGCACCCCGAGCTGGTCCTCGAGGGCGTCTGCGCCCTGCCTCACCTTGCCGGCGTACTTGTTGCCGGTCTTGGCGTTGACCGCGGCCTCGGCCTTGTCGATGCCGTCGCGCACCTTGTCGGGGTTCTTCGCGGCGTAATTCTTCGCCTTGGCGATGATGCTTGTGAAGTTCATGCTCCGGATCCTAAATCCACCCGATCGGGTGGTCGATCGGTGACTCAGTCGGTTCGGCCGAGTTCGTGCTGCAGCGCCTCCCGCAGGCCAGGGTGTCGGAACCTGTGTCCGGCGTCGATGAGCGCGGCGGGCACGACGCGCTGGCTGGCGAGCGCCAACTCCCGCGCTCCGCGTTGGCCGAGCAGCACCTGTGGGCCCACCTTCGGCACCGCGAGCGAACTCGGTCGGGAGATCACCGACGCGAGCACCTTGCTGAACTCCTCGTTGCGAAGTGGCTGCGGGGCAACGGCATTCACCGGACCGGCGAGCACATCGTCGAAGATCGCGCGGTGATAGACGTCGATCAGGTCGTCGATGGCGATCCACGACATCCACTGCTGCCCGTCACCAAGACGACCGCCCAGGAAGGCCTCGTACAACGGACGAAGGACGGCCAGCAGGCCTCCGCGGGCCGACTGCACCAAACCTGTGCGGACCAGCACGGTCCGTACACCTGCGTCGGAGGCCGGCGAAGTCGCCTGTTCCCACCCACGCACCACACTGGCCAGGAAGTCGTCGCCCGACGGGCTCGACTCGTCCAGCAGTTCGTCGGTGTGCTCGGAGCCGTAGAAACCGATCGCGGATGCGGAGGCGAACACCCGCGGACCGCCGTGCTGCACGAGCGCCTCGGCCAGCCGACGGGTCGGACCGACCCGACTGTCGTGCACCTTGCTCATGTGCTCGGCGGTGAACCTGCCGGCGATCGTCTCGCCGGCCAGGTGGACCACCGCGTCGACCCCGTCGAGGATCGCCGGGTCGGGGGTTTCGAGATCCCAGTGCCGCTGCTGGTGGATCGCGTCGGGATCGGGTTCGCCACGCACGAGGTGGATGACCCTGTGGCCACCGGTCGAAAGGAACGCGGTCAGCGCCGTCCCCACCAACCCGCGCGCGCCGGTGATCGCGATGGTGCTGGGTTTCGCCTCCCACTGCCGCGCGGCAGCCGCGTGAGCGTTCAGATCGTCGGTCACCTGGCGTCCGCGGTAGCGGAACATCGGGGTGAGCACTGACTTCGGGACGCGGGTCGTCACTTGGTCGATCAACCGGCAGGACGCGTCGTCGCCCTCGAAGCGATGCAGGTGCTTCCACCCGGTGATCGCCGAGAACGGCTGGGACACACAGTGATCGCCGAACTGACTCCCGTCGATGTACTCGTCCGGCTGGTGCTGGGCCACCCACCGGCCACGGGGCACGGACGCCGTCGCGACCTTCGCTTGGAGCACCGCTCGGCCGTCGGCCAGACTGCGCGCTTCCTCCAGTGGTTGCAGAGGTGTCCACGGAGCCGCCAACCGGTGGAAGGCACCCGGACGGGCGAACCAGTCCCAGACCTCCTGCCTGGAATGAGCAACAGGAACGGTGAACGCGTGCGTTCTGGTCAGCATGCGACCAGTGTCCCACGCGGGCCGCCCTCCGTCCGTTCACGCGTCCTGAGGCCCCCGGCCCGCCGGGCCCAGTTGTTCAAATGTCAGAACAAGGCCGATAACCTGGCTTGACCGTCCCGAGGGGAGCACCGATGAGCTCGAGTTATCCGTACGCCCACGCGCCCACCGTTCGCCTGACGGTCGGCCAGGCACTCGTCCGCTTTCTGACGCAGCAGTACTCGGAGAGGGACGGCGATGAGCGGCGTCTGATCGCAGGTACATTCGGGATCTTCGGACACGGGAACGTCGCCGGCGTGGGCCAGGCCCTGCTGCAGAACTCGGTCGATGCGAAAGAAGACGACGCGATGCCGTACTGGCTGATGCGCAACGAGCAGGGCGGGGTTCATGCGGCCGCAGGGTTTGCGAAGGAGACGCGGCGCCGCCAGACACTGGCCGTCACCACGTCCATCGGCCCCGGCGCGACGAACATGGTCACCGGGGCCGCCCTCGCGACGACCAATCGACTACCGGTACTGCTGCTGCCGTCCGACCAGTTCGCCACCCGCTACCCCGACCCCGTGCTGCAGCAATTGGAAGACCCGCGTTCGCTCGACATCTCGGTCAACGACGCATTCAAACCGGTCTCACGTTTCTGGGACCGGATCAACCGTCCGGAACAGTTGATGCCCTCGCTGCTCGCTGCCATGCGGGTGCTGACCGATCCGGCCGAGACCGGTGCGGTGACGATCTGCCTGCCACAGGACGTGCAGGCCGAGGCGTACGACTGGCCGCAGGAGTTCTTCTCCCGCCGGGTCTGGCACATTCCCCGACCGGCCCCCGACCCGGCGGCTCTCCAACGAGCAGTCGCCGCGATCAAGGCTGCCAAGCGACCCCTGATCGTCGCCGGTGGTGGCGTCGTCTACTCGGAGGCGAGTGAGGTCCTGCGCGAGTTCGCCTCTGTCACAGGGATTCCGGTGACCGACACTCAGTCCGGCAAGGGTGCGATCAACTTCGACCATCCGCTGGCCGTCGGTGGAGTCGGCTCGACCGGCAACTCCGCGGCGAATGCGCTCGCTGCGCAGGCGGATCTGATCATCGGCATCGGCACCCGGTACTCCGACTTCACCACCGCGTCACACACCGCGTTCGCGCGTCCGGACGTGAAGTTCGTGAACATCAACGTGCAGGCCTTCGACGCCGCGAAGAACTCGGCGACGATGGTCGTGGCCGATGCCCGCGCCGCGCTCGTCGCGTTGCAGGAGCAGATGGCGGGGTGGCACACCGACGACGCGTATCAGCAGGAAGCAGCGGGGCTCTGGGACGAGTGGAACGACGTCATCGAGCAGTGCTATCACCGCGGTCACGAGCCGCTCCCGGCACAGACCGAGGTGTTCGGTGCACTCAACGACGAACTGGCCGAGCGCGACGTGATCATCAATGCGGCGGGTTCGATGCCGGGCGACCTGCAGTGCCTGTGGCGCGCGACCTCGCCCGACCAGTACCACCTCGAATACGCCTACTCGACCATGGGATACGAGATTCCGGCAGCGCTCGGCGTCCGCCTCGCGATCGGCGACGAAGACCGGAATGTCGTCGCCGTCGTCGGTGACGGTTCCTACCAGATGATGCCGATGGAACTCGCGACCATCGCGTCCGAAGGCATCAAGGTCATCGTCGTGCTGCTCGACAACGCGGGCTTCGCCTCGATCGGTGCACTGTCGGAGTCCGTCGGGTCGCAGCGCTTCGGCACGAAGTACCGGATGCGGGACGCGTCCAGCGGGCGTTTGGACGGGGCTCCGGTGCCGTTCGACCTCGCGGCGAATGCGGCGTCCTGGGGTGTGAAGGTGGTGCGCAGCGACGGAATCGAGGAGTTCCGCAGCAGTCTGCGTACTGCGCTGGACGGCGAGGAGTCCGTGGTGCTCTACATCGAGACCGACCTCACCGGCCCCAATCCCCCGGGTTCGTCCTGGTGGGATGTACCGGTCAGCGAGACTTCCACCTTGCAGTCGACCACAGCTGCGCGTGCGGCGTACGAGCAGGGTAAGCGCGATCAGCGCCATCACCTGTGACGGTGCTCAGCTCTTGTGGACGGTGATCTCGATGGCGTACTGGTCGGCGCGGTAGACGTGGTCGCCGTATTCGACCGGTGCGCCCGACTCATCGAACGCTCGACGGGTCATCGTCAGCAGCGGTTCGCTCTTGTCGGTGCGCAGCATCGAACGTTCCTTGCCGGTCGGACGCCGGGCACCGATGCGCTGTTTGCCGACCACCGGACGCACTCCGGCCTCGCGCAGCAGCGCGTACAGGCCACGGTCGACCAGTTGCCGCTCGTCGAACTTCGCCGCTTGCGGCAGCAACCAGTTCGACAGGATCGACAGGGGGACGTCACCGGTGTATCGCAGACGCCGCACGAACACCAGGTCGGCATTCTTCGGGACGCCGAAGAACTCGGCAGCCACCGGCGAGTGAGCAGTGCGGTCGAAGTCGAGCAACTCGGTGCGTGGCTCCTTCCCGGAGCGGACGAGGTCCTCGTAGAGACTGGTGAGCTCGTCGCGGCGGTGGATCACCTCGTTGGCGACCGTCGTCCCGATGCCTCGGCGCCGGGTGACCAGGCCACGCTGCACCAGCTCCGCTATCGCCCGGCGCACCGTCGGGCGGGACAGGTCGAGCCGTTCGGCCATCGCCAGTTCGTTCTCGAACGGATCGCCCGGTTTGAGCGACCCGCTCTCGATGGCAGCGGTGAGCTGCTGGGCGAGTTGGTAGTACAACGGGACTGGGCTCGCCCGATCGATGACCACCGACACTGTCTCAGCCATGGGCCGATCATAGACAGCAAAGGTCATTCGGACGTAAAAATGTCATTACATTGCAGGTTCACCCGTCCGGTCCCCCGAGAAGGGCATTCGTCGTGACCTCGTCCGCACCCGACCTGCTGGCCATCGGCCGGCTCGGCGTCGACCTGTACCCGCTCACCAGCGGCGTCGGCCTGGAGGAGGTCGACACGTTCGGCAAGTTCCTGGGTGGCAGCGCGGCCAACGTCGCGGTCGCCGCCGCGCGGTACGGACGCACCTGCGCGCTCATCTCCCGGACCGGAGACGACCCGTTCGGTCGTTACCTGATCAGGCATTTGGAGGAGTTCGGGGTCGACCCCTCCGCCGTGACGCCGACCCCGGAACTGAAGACACCGATCACCTTCTGTGAGATCTTTCCGCCCGACGACTTCCCGCTCTACTTCTATCGCGAGCCGATCGCACCCGACCTCACGATCGATCCCGCGCAGATACCGGTCGAGCAGGTGCGGGACGCCCGCGTGTACTGGTCGACGGTCACCGGCCTGTCCCGCGAACCCTCGCGCGGAGCGCACTTCCACGCCTGGGGTGTTCGAGAGCGGCGCCCGCTCACCGTGCTCGATCTCGACTGGCGACCGATGTTCTGGCCGTCGCCGTACGACGCCCGCGCGATAGTCGGTGAGGCACTCGCGCATGTCACGGTCGCCGTCGGCAACCAGGACGAGTGCGAGATCGCGGTGGGTGAGACCGATCCGACCAGAGCTGCCCGGGCTCTGCTGGATCGTGGGATCGAGCTGGCGATCGTGAAACAGGGTCCGCGTGGGGTACTGGCGATGACCGCCGGCGAATGCGTGGAGGTGCCGCCGTTGCCGGTCGACGTCGTCAACGGCCTCGGTGCGGGTGACGCGTTCGGTGGGGCGATCGTCCATGGGCTTTTGTCCGGCTGGGATCTGGAACGGATGCTGCGTTTCGCGAACGCCGCCGGCGCGATCGTCGCTGGTCGACTCGAGTGCTCGTCCGCCATGCCGAACACTGCCCAGGTCGAGGCTGCGCTGGCAGCGGGCGCCGTGCGTCAGGAGGGATGATGAAACTGTCCGACAACGAAATTCACCAACTGACCCGCCGACGGATCAGCGACCCGGACGCGATCGCATCTGCCTGGGCGGCGCGTGGGCGCCGCAAAGGCCCGGACAGTCGGCTCCTCATCGTCGCCGCCGATCACCCGGCCCGTGGCGCGCTCGGGGTGCGCGACAACAACGACGCGATGGCGTCCCGACCTGAACTGCTGGGCCGGCTGGTGACGGCGCTGGCGAACCCGCGTGTCGACGGCGTGCTCGCCACGGCCGACGTGTTGGAGGACCTCCTGTTGCTCGGAG
Source organism: Yimella sp. RIT 621 (assembly GCF_004146205.1). Taxonomy (NCBI): domain Bacteria; kingdom Bacillati; phylum Actinomycetota; class Actinomycetes; order Micrococcales; family Dermacoccaceae; genus Yimella; species Yimella sp. RIT 621. Next base: position 83,566 of record NZ_SEIP01000007.1, on the reverse strand, counting down.
CGCTGGACGACAAGTTGGTCATCGGGTCGATGAACCGCGGCGGCTTGCAGGGGGCCGGCTTCGAGTTCGATGATCGGTTCACCGGGTACACGGCGGCGCAGATCGACGATTTCGGACTGGACGGCGGAAAGACACTTGCTCGAATCTGCTTGCAGGACAGCGGAACCGTCGCCACTCTCCAGGCGACAGCACATGCTGTCGACGAGCTGGCAACCCGCCGCAAGATCGCGATGATCGAACCGTTCTGGTCGGAGTTCGGCACTGACGGCCGTGCCCGCAACATCCTCACCGCCGACGCGACCATCCGGTCGATGCACGTGGCGTCCGGTCTCGGAGCCACCAGTGCGTACACCTGGCTCAAGGTGCCGATCGTGCCCGAGATGCACCGTGTCCTGGAGGCCACCACCCTTCCGACCCTGCTACTCGGCGGCGACCCGACGACCGGTTCGGATGAGAGGTACGCCAGCTGGGAGGACGCGCTCAGCGCTCCGTCCGCGGCCGGGCTGGTGATCGGTCGCGCGTTGCTCTTCCCGCCGGACGACGACGTCGCCGCGGCCGTCGACGTCGCGGCTCGCCTCGTCCACGGCACCGGACCTTCATCGAGTGGCCGGGCTACGGACGAGTGGCCGGGTTATACCCCGGCCACTGGTTCACAGCCCGGCCACTCGGCGAAAGGGACTGAATCATGAATTGGCACAGGCCCGCCGGGTCGATCAGCGACGAGCAGTACGACGTCGTGGTGCGACCGGGTAGCGACGCCTGGCGGCACACCGGGCTGCTGGTGGCGACGCTCGATGCCGGCGAGTCACGCACGCTCGAGACCGGTGACGACGAGTACATCGTGGTTCCGCTGTCCGGCCTCGGTGTCGATGTGTCCTGCGACCCGGATCAGGTCCGGCTGATGGGGCGAGCCGACGTGTTCCAAGGTCCGAGCGATGTGGCGTACGTGCCCCGTGGCCGAACTCTCACCGTCACCGCGTCCGAGCCGAGTCGGGTGGCGCTGTGTTTCGCGCCCGCGTCGTCCGATCAACCGTTCGCTGTCATCGACAAGGACGCCGTGCCGGTCGAGCTTCGCGGCGCCGGCAACTGTTCTCGGCAAGTGCACAACTTCGGCACTCCCGCTGCGCTGCAAGCGGATTCGATCATCTGTTGCGAGGTGCTGACGCCGTCGGGCAACTGGAGTTCGTACCCGCCGCACAAACACGACGAGGAACGCCCCGGCGTCGAGACCGAACTCGAGGAGATCTACTACTTCGAGTCCCGCATCGCCACGGGTGGCCCGGCCGAGGCCGAACCGCACGGCTACCAGGCCGTGCACGGCACGGCCGATCGTCCGATCGAGGTCAACGCCCGTGTCGTCTCCGGCGACGTCGTGCTGGTGCCGCACGGCTGGCACGGGCCGTCGATGGCCCCGCCCGGGTACGACCTGTACTACCTGAACGTGATGGCCGGACCCGGCGACGAACGGGCGTGGCGCATCTGCGACGACCCGGCGCACACCTGGGTCCGCGACACCTGGACCGACCACCCGATGGACCCCCGACTTCCCTTCACCGGACCGACACACGAGGAAACGCCATGAGCACGCCCACCCGGATCACCCACCTCATCGGCCACCAGGAGTTCGACGGTTCCGCCGAGCGCACCAGCGAGGTATACAACCCCGCCACCGGGCAGGTCACCGGAACGCTCGACCTCGCGTCCGCCGAAGTGGTCGACCGCGTGGTCCAGCACGCCGCCGCAGCTGCGAAGCAGTGGGGATCGACCTCGCTCGCGAAGCGAACGCCGGTGTTGTTCAAGTTCCGCCAGCTGCTGGACGAGAACAAGGAGCGAATCGCCGAAATCATCACCTCGGAGCACGGCAAGGTCACCTCGGACGCCCTCGGTGAAGTGACCCGCGGCTTGGAGGTCGCCGAGTTCGCCTGCGGCATCCCGCAATTGCTCAAGGGCGGGTACTCCGAGAATGTGTCGACCGGGGTGGACGCCTACTCGATCCTGCAGCCCCTCGGCGTGGTCGCCGTCATTTCGCCGTTCAACTTCCCGGCGATGGTGCCGCTGTGGTTCGTGCCGATCGCGGTCGCGTGCGGCAATGCCGTGGTGATCAAGCCGTCCGAGAAGGACCCGTCCGCCGTCGTCGAGGTCGCGAAGCTCTGGAAGGAAGCCGGCCTGCCGGACGGCGTCATGAACGTCGTCCACGGTGACAAGGAGGCTGTCGACGCGCTGCTCGATCACCCCACCGTGAAGGCCGTCTCGTTCGTCGGTTCGACCCCGATCGCGAAGTACGTCTACGAGCGCGGCGTGGCGACCGGCAAGCGGGTTCAGGCTCTCGGCGGTGCGAAGAACCACATGCTGGTGCTGCCCGACGCCGACCTCGACCTCGCTGCCGACGCGGCCGTGAACGCGGGGTTCGGTTCCGCCGGTGAACGGTGCATGGCGATCTCCGTGGTCGTCGCGGTCGACTCGATCGCCGACGAGTTGATCGAGCGGATCAAGAGCCGGATGGCCGGACTGAAGACCGGTGACGGTTCGACCGGCTGCGACATGGGTCCGGTCGTCACCGCGCAGGCTCGCGACCGGATCACCGACTACATCCAGGCCGGCCTGGACGCCGGTGCCCGCCTGGTCGTCGACGGTCGCGACGGGGAGTTCCACGGCCCGGACGAGGGCTTCTTCGTCGGACCGACGTTGTTCGACGAAGTCGGCACGGACATGTCGATCTACACCGACGAGATCTTCGGACCGGTGCTGTCGGTCGTCCGGGTGCAGAGCTACGACGAGGGTCTCGACCTCATCAACTCATCCGAATACGGAAACGGCACAGCCATTTTCACCAACGACGGCGGTGCTGCTCGCCGCTTCCAGAACGAGGTCGAGGTCGGTATGGTCGGCATCAATGTGCCTATTCCGGTGCCGGTGTCGTACTACTCGTTCGGTGGTTGGAAGTCGTCGCTGTTCGGCGACAGTCACGCGTACGGCGTCGAGGGCGTTCACTTCTTCACCCGCACCAAGGCCGTCACCTCTCGCTGGCTCGACCCCTCGCACGGTGGTCTCAACCTCGGGTTCCCGCAGAACGACTGACCGGAGTCAGGGCTTCTGAAGCGTTGCGGGAAACCCCCGTGAGCGAATATCGGGTGCGTTCAACACCTACTCGACCTGGCTTGCGACGTGGTGGTCGCGGTAACTCGGCATGCCGGCTTCACTCTCGGCGTGCCACATCGCGTGGCCGACAGCGCGGGTGACGCAATCCCCGGCCGCTGTGAGCAGGGCGTGAAAACCCATGCCGTCCGGCGCTTCTCGGGTCGTCGTCGACACCGCGAACACGGTGTCGCCGTCGAACATCGTGTGCACGGGATTGATCGCCCGCGCCATGCCATCGTGGCCGATGCCGGCGAGTTTCTGACACTGCGCCTTTGTCAAAGTGGCGTCGGTCGCCACCACGGCGAGCGTGGTCGCGGTGCCGACGGCCGGTGTCTGCGGCGGTGGGTCGTTCGGATGCACCGGTACCTGCGCGAACTCGTCCGGCAGGCCCTGCCGCGCCGCGTACAACTCGCCGGTGCCCGGGACGACCGTGCTGCCGACGGCGTTGACGACAACCAGGCAGCCGACGGTAGTCCCGTCGTCCAGCACCACGCTCGCCGAACCGATGCCACCCTTCAAACCGCCTGCACGCGCGCCGGTTCCGGCGCCGACTGCGCCCTGGCCGACGGCCGAATCGGTCGCTGCGGCAAGCGCATCCGCGCCGAAGGACGCGTCCGGCCGGGCGTTCGAGTCACCGCCGCGGCCCAGGTCGAAGATGACCGCAGCGGGCACGATCGGCACCGGCACCTGTCGTCCGGCCGCTTCCACCGGCAGGCCGATGCCTTCGGCGGCGAGCGACTGCATGACACCATCCGCAGCGGCGAGGCCGAACGCGCTGCCACCGGTGAGGACAATGGCGTGCACCCGCTCGACCATGTTGCGCGGGTCGAGCAGATCGGTCTCGCGGGTACCCGGTCCCCCACCGCGGACGTCCACGCCGCCGACGGCTCCGTCGTCGGGCATACGGACCACCGTCGTCCCGGTCAACCATCCGTCAGCGCGCCGGGTGGCATGGCCCACCCGAATGCCGTGGACGTCGGTGAGCGAGTTCGTGGTTCCGGGGCGCATGGATCCAACCGTGGCATATCCGGATGCGCCGCGACCGCCGCGGGAGGATGCTTGGCGACATGAGCATCGACCTCCCACCTGGCCTCACCAGCCGCCCCCTCGTCCCCGACGATCTGGACGCTGCCTTCGTGGTCTATTCGGAGGCCGAGTTCGCCGACACGGGGAAGCCCGGCATCGAGGTCGAGGACATCGAGGGCGACTGGGCCAGGACGAACTTCGATCTGTCGTCGCAGAGTGTCGGCGTCTTCGAGGGCGAGCGCCTGGTCGGGACAGCAGAGGTGGCCGACGGCCGTAGAGCCGATGCCGCTGTCCTTCCCTCCCATCAGGGGCGTGGCATCGGGTCGTGGTTGGCGCGATGGAGCGAGGAACAGGCGAAACGCGACGGGGGCACGCTGGTCGGGCAATCCCGGTTCGGCGGCAGCCCGGGCGAGACGCTGCTACGCGGACGCGGTTACGAAACGCTCTGGACGTCGTGGGTGCTCGAGCTGTCGCCCGAGAAGGAGGTTGCCGAACAGCCTCTCCCCCAGGGATATTCGATCCGTGGACTGGTGCCCGGACAGGACGACCACATCGCATATCAGGTGGTCGAGGACGCGTTCAACGAGTGGCCGAACCGTAACCCGCAGACCTTCGACGACTGGTCCGTGCGGTTGCTGCGTCGCCGCGGGTTCGAGCCGTGGCAGATGCGGTTGGCCATCGACCACTCGAACGAGGTCGTCGGGGTGGCAGCCCTGCTGATCGATTCGGCCGGCGAGGCCTACATCGACCAGCTCGCGGTGCGAGGCGACCAGCGCGGACTCGGGCTGGCACGAGCCCTGATGGCGGACGCGTTCCGGCTCGGTCGGGAGAAGGGCGCCGTCCGTTTCGGGCTGTCGACCGACTCGCGCACCGGCGCGCTGGGGCTGTACGAGAAGGTCGGGATGCACGTCACCCAGACCTGGTACCACCTGGCGAAGCAGATCTGACCCTCGTCAGAGTGTCGCGCTCATCGCCTCGGTCTCCTTGTGCAGGAGGCCGACGATCACGCTCCTCGTCACGCAGCAACCCCAGGTCAGTCGACGGCGCCGGTTCCGGCAACCTCCCGAGCCGAATGGCCGAGGACCGGCATCAGCCGGTCGATCGACCAGCCAATACCTGCGGCCAGGATCAACGTGCCGATCCCGACCGTCGCGCCGCAGAGCCAACCGACCAGCACGCACAACCCCTGGAAGATCGTGTAGCTCCACTTGAACGGTACCGGCGGGTCGAACGCCAGAGCCGCAGCTTCGGTCGGACCGGCGCCGAGATCGGTCGCCAGGTACGCCGCGACGCCGATGCACAGCACCACGTAACCGACGGCGAACATCCCGATCCGGGCCGACAGATCGTCCGGAGTCGGCATCACCTTGAGAAAAGCACTGACCGACAGGCCGACGACGACGAGTTGGCAGACAGTGCCGATACCGGGCTTCTGCCCGCGTAACCAGGCCAGGGCGACCAGCACAGCGGCGCTGATCCAGCTGACCACCGCGAAGTCGACACCGGTCGCGTCCGTGAGACCGCTCATCAGCGTGGAGTAGCCGTCCGAGCCCAGCTTGGCGGCCAGCAGGAAGGTGACCCCCAGACCGAGGACGATGCAGCCGATCGGAAGTTGCAGAGCGCGGCGGATCGGGGACACGCCCTGCAGACTATGTGTCGACCGACCTCACGTTCGCGGTGGCCGGGCCGTCTTTCGAAAGTGATGACCATGAAGCAGCCGTTCGACCACGCCGTGCGCGAGCACGGCGACGTGGTGCTGCGGGTGTGCCGGGCGGTGCTCGGCCATCACACCGCGGCGGACGATGCCTGGTCGGAGACCTTCCTGTCGGCCATGCGTGCCTGGCCGGATCTGCCGGACGACGCGACCGTGCGCGCCTGGTTGGTGACGATCGCCCATCGCAAGGCGATCGACGTCGTCCGGCGCGAATCACGTCACGTTCTGGTGTCCGATGTACCGGACGCACTGGACGACAACGGTTTTCCGTCCGAGGACGATCGGGAACTGTGGGCGCGAGTCGCGGCGCTGCCGGATCGGCAGCGGCAGGCCATCGCGTACCACCACCTGGCCGGGCTGTCCTATACCGACGCCGCTTACCTGATCGGCGGATCAGCTGAAGCTGCGCGGCGCGCAGCCGCCGACGGCATGAAGAAACTACGCATCATGTATCGCGAGGAGGAGTCATGAACCAGCTGGACGACCTGCGCACCGACCCGGCGCACCTGGAGATGTTGCGCGCTCACCTCGCGGATACGGCAGGGGACGAGGTCGAGGTCGCCTACCGCACGGTCGACTCCCCCGTCGGTGAATTGCTTCTCGCCACAACGACTTCGGGACTGGTTCGGGTCGCTTTCGAACTCGAGGACTTCGACACCGCGCTCGTGATGCTGGCAGCGCAGATCAGCCCACGGGTGTTGCACGCTCCTGGTCGACTGGACGAGGCTGCCCGGCCGCTGGAGGAGTACTTCACCGGACGTCTGCGCGCCTTCGAGCTCCCGCTGGACCGCTCGCTGTCCCGCGGTTTCCGCGCCCGCGTGCACGAGTACCTGCCGTCCATCCGTTTTGGGAGCACCGAGTCGTACAGGCAGGTCGCCGAGCACGTCGGCAAACCCCGCGCCGTCCGGGCGGTCGGCACCGCGTGTGCGATGAACCCACTCCCGATCGTGGTGCCCTGTCACCGGGTGCTGCGCTCGGACGGGAACTTCGGCGCCTACCTCGGCGGCACCGAGGCGAAGCAGACCCTCCTCGATCTGGAGTCCGGTACCCGCTGAGCGGCTCTCCGCGAAACCGGTCAGCCGGAGTTGCGCAGGGCTGTGGCCAGACCGTTCATGGTGAGCAGGATGCCGCGGCGCACCTGTTCGTCCTCGTCCCCGGCGCGGTAGCGAGCAAGCAACTCGACCTGCAGGTGGTTCAGCGGCTCGAGGTAGGGGAAGCGATTGAAGACCGACCGCTTGAGGGCGGTGTTGTCCCAGAGCAGGTCGTCGTGACCGGTGATCGCGGCGTACATGCGCAGCGTGCGCGCGTGCTCCTCGGTGATCTTGCCGAAGACCCGCTCGCGCAGTGCTTCGTCGTCGACGAGGCGCGAATATCGTTCGGCGATACCGAGATCGGACTTCGCCATGACCTGCGCCATGTTCGAGACCACGGTGCGGAAGAAGGGCCAGTGCTCGTAGTAGTGCTTGAGCTTGGCGAGCTTGGTCTCGTCGCCGTCGATCCAACGTTCCAGCGCGGAACCGGTGCCGTACCAACCCGGCAGCATGACGCGGGCCAGCGACCAGCTCATCACCCACGGGATCGCCCGCAGGTCGGAGATCTGCTCGGTGGGTTTACGGGACGCCGGACGCGAGCCGATGTTCAGCGCACCGATCTCGGCGACCGGGGTGGAGGTCTTGAAGTACTCGACGAATCCGTCTGTGTGGTGGACCAGTTCGCTGTACGCGTCCCGGGCCAGGGCCGCCAGTTCGTCCAGATCACGGTAGGCCTGATCGGTGTCGTCCAGCCCTTCGATGTCGAGCAGCGACGATTCGAGGGTGGCGGCGACGAGAGCTTCGAGATTGCGGTACGCGAGCGCGGGCTCGGCGTACTTGGCGGCGATGATTTCGCCCTGCTCGGTCAGTCGCAATGAGCCACGGACGGCACCCGGAGGCTGGGCGAGGATCGCGTCGTAACTCGGGCCGCCGCCGCGTCCGACGGTGCCGCCGCGTCCGTGAAACAGGCGCAGACGGATGTCGAATTCCGTTGCCACGTCGACGAGGTCGAGTTCCGCGCGGTAGAGCGCCCAGTTCGCGGCGAGGTATCCGCCGTCCTTGTTGGAGTCGCTGTAGCCGAGCATGACCTCCTGCAGACCGCCCTTCGAATCGACCAAGGCGCGGTACGCGGGCAGGGCGAGGGCCGCCCGCAGGGTGGTGGCCGAGACCTGGAGATCCTCGATGGTCTCGAACAACGGCACGATGTTCACCGAGCAGGTCGCGCCGTCCGTGTCCGGCACGTAGAGACCGGCCTCCTTGAGCATGACGGCGCATTCGAGGATGTCGGAGACACTCGTACACATCGAGATCACATAGTTGGGAATCGCTTCCGTACCAAAGGTTTTCACCGCGTCCGCGGCGGAGGCCACGATCGCGAGTTCGCCGGAGGTCTGCTCGGAGAACTCCGCGCCACGACCGACCAGCGGTCGCCGGGAGCTGAGTTCCTGCACGAGCAACTCGACCTTCGCGTCCTCGTCCAGGGCGGTGTAGTCGTCGTGCACGCCCGCCCACGCGAACAACTCGGCGATGGTCTCTTCGTGCACGTCGGAGTTCTGCCGCAGGTCGAGCCCGTACAGGTGGAACCCGAAGGTGCGGACCGCCTCACGAAGACCGGCGAGTTCGGCGTCCGCGAGCAGGTCGTCGTGGTTGGCACGCAACGAGTCGTCGACGACGTTCAGGTCGTCCAGGAACTCCTGCGCCTGCGCATACGGCGCAGCTCCTTCGACCTCGATCGCACCGTCGGCGGGGCGACCGAAGAAGTTCTCGTAGGTGCGCTCCAGCCGTCCGCGGATCCATCGGATCGCGCGACGGTAGGGCTCATCGTCCCGCTCGTCCTCGGTGTTGAGGTCGGCCAGCGTCGTGAGCGAATCACTGGTCGGAGCGAGTCGTTTCGACAACGACAGGCTGACCTCGAGGCCGTCGAGTTCACGCAGGTAGTGGGCGAGTGCGGTCTGGGATGCACGTCGTGAGGCCGTGGCGACGACGTCGGCGTTGACGTTCGGGTTGCCGTCCCGGTCGCCACCGATCCACGAGCCGGCACGCAGCATCGGCTCCTCGAGCAGATCGGCGCCCGGGTAGAGCTCGTTCAGCTCGCGACGCACCTGCGCGTTGATGCGCGGCATGACATCGAACAGCGATGCCTCGAAGAAGCGCAGCCCGACCTCGATCTCGTCCTCGATCTGCACACGCTTCAACCGGATGAGCGCGGTCTGCCAGAGAGTGATGATCTGGATCTTGATGTCCCGCAACGCATCCCGCTCTTCCTCTGCGTTGAGGGTCATGCGCTCGCGGGTTCGCATGATGCGCTTGATCTTGCTCTGCGCCTCGAACACGGTGCGGCGCCGGGTCTCGGTCGGGTGCGCGGTGACCACCGGGACGACCGTCGCGTCCCGCAGCGCGCTCTCGACCTGGCGGTTGTCGAGGTGCGCAGCCTGCAGTTTGGGGAAGGTCGCCGCGAGCGAACCGTCGATCGGTGCCTCACCCGCGTTGACGTGCACGGCGCGACGACGCTCCCGGTGCAGGTCTTCGGCAAGGTTCGCGAGCAGCGCGAACAGGCTGAACGCCCGGATCACATGCAGCGCGTCCTTGGTCGACAGGTCGTGGAAAAGCTCTGCGAAACCCTCGCGATCGACCTCCTGGCGCCGGACGGCGAAGGCCTTCTTACGTGCCTGCTCCACAAGTTCGAAGACTCGCTCGCCCTCCTGCTCGCGCACCACGTCGCCGAGCATCCCGCCGAGGAGGCGGATGTCGTTGCGAAGTGGTTCGGTCGCGGCGCGGCCCTCGTCGGTCGCCTCGAACACCATCTGCGGCTGGTCGATCATGCCGCCCAGTATGGTCGCGACCGCCCGGTAACCGAGACGCCCTGTTCAGCCCGCGGACGCGACCTTCGTCACGTCGAGACGACACCCAGTGCCTGCCGCAACGCCCCGAGCGCTTCGGCGAGGTGCTCCCTGCTGGTGCGGGCGAGGGGTGAGTTGACCCAGGGATGCACTCCCCCGGCGACCACCCGCAGCTGCACCTGGTTACCGGCTGCCTGCATGGCCTCGGCGTAGGCGATGCCCTCGTCGCGCAGCACGTCGAAACCGGCGACGCCGACGTACGCGGGCGGCAGGTCGGTGAGGTCCTGCGCCAGCAGTGGTGAGACGCGCGGGTCGGTCGCGTCACCGTCCGGACCGATGTAATGGTCCTGATACCAGTCCATTTCGGACGACGTGAGGAAGTATCCCTCCCTGAACTTCGCATAGGAATCGGTGCGTCGCGACAGGTCGGTGACGGGCACGAACAACAGCTGGAAGGCCGGTTGCACCGCGTCGCCGCGGGTCTGCTGGGCGATCACCGCCGACAGGTTGCCGCCGGCGCTGTCGCCACCGACGGCGATACGGCGGGGATCGACACCGATCTCGGACGCGTGCTCGACGGCCCACCGGAACGCGCCGATCGCGTCGTCCACGGCTGCCGGGAAACGGTGTTCGGGCGCGAGCCGGTAGCCGACATTGAGGACGGCCACCTGAGCCTGGTCGCAGATGCGGCGACAGAGTCCGTCGTGCGACTCGATGCTGCCGAGCACCCAACCGCCGCCGTGGAAGTAGACCAGCAGCGGGAGCTTCGGGTCTTCGGACGGCTTGTAGAGACGAGCCGGAATCGACGCGTCCGGCAGATCGAGGGTGAGGTTTTCGACCTGCCTGACCTCGACCTGTGGACCGGCAGACACGAGCGACTCGTGTTCGAGCAGGTCGCGGGCTTCCTGCAGGGTCATGCCCGCGTACTCGGTCGCCCCACCGAGTTCGAGCATTCTCAAGCCCACGGCGAAGTCGACATCGAGGGTCCGACCGTCCGCCGTCGGCGGCTTACCGGCGATCGCCCGCTTCACCACTCGGGGCAACTTGGCACCGCCGTTGAAGACGGCCTTCTCGATGCGCAAACGCTGATCGCTCACGGGTCAGTCCTTGTCGGCGAGGCGCGTCGGGAAGCCACCGGTGGCGATCGGGCCGGTGCGGTCGATCGTGATCCGGATGCGCGACTTGCCCTGGTCGTCGACGCCACCGGTCACCGGCGAACTCTGCAACGAGCCGTCGCGGCGGAACGTGGTGAGCACCATGGTGGGCCGGGAGCGGACGAAATCGAGCACCTCCTGCAGTGGACGTCGGTCGGCAGTCGCGATCTCGCGGGACATCTCAGGCTTCCTTCCGTCGGTGCGGTCAGTATCGCCGAAAGTTCGCGAGCGCACGCCGCAAGGTCGAAGTCTGCACGACCGGGGAAGCAGGGACGGCAGGCCCCGACCACGTGCGGACCGCCAGAGTGAGGACTCAGTCGAGGCTCACAGGATCTGCGTCCGGACGCCACCGTTGCGCGTAGGTTCGCAGCACCCGCAGCTTGTGCACATCACTCTTGTGCGCCTCGGCGAGCGCCACCCGCAGGCGGCACAGAGCAGCATCGACCGCCTCGTCCACGTCCTGTTGCGGCGAGCGTCCCAGCTCAAGGCGGTTCCGGCGTGGCCCGCGGCGGACTATCAGGCGATCCGACGTGCTGCTGCGATCGTCCGTGCCGCGTACCCGCCGCCGAACAGCAATGCGTGCACAGCGAGCGGATACAGCTGATGCAGCGCCACCCGATCGCGCCAACCGTCCGCCAACGGATGTTCCTCCTCGTACGCGGCGATGATCCGCTCGAGGTGCGGGGTGCCGAAGAGGGCCAGCATCCCGAGGTCGGATTCCCGGTGACCTCCGTGCGCCGCCGGGTCGATCAGCACCGCGCCCTGCGCCGTCCACAGGAGGTTGCCCGACCAAAGATCGCCGTGGATGCGCGATGGTCCGTCGTCTGTGTCGAAGTCACCGGACGACACACGATCGGCGACGCGCTCCAGCAGCTGCGCCTCGGCTTCGGAGAGAGCGCCGGACGCCACGCATCGTCGGGTGATCGGCAGGATGCGCTGCTGCGCGTAGAACTCGCCCCAGCCCAGTGTCGGCTTGAGCTCCAAAGGGATCGGTTCCGACAGTGGTCCGAAGTAGCCGTCCCCCTCCCAACCGTCCGGGGGTGAACCGAACGCATCCGCTCCCGCATCGTGTGTGCGGGCGAGGGCGCGTCCGAACTCCTCAGCCGCCTGCGCCGTCGGAGCCACCTCGGTGAGCTCGACGAGGTCGAGGTGATGCTCGCGCACGTCCAGCACATCGACGACCATCACGCCGGCGGCGTCCGCGAGCCAGCGCAGACCGGCGGCTTCCCAACGAAAGAATCCGGTCGGCGCGGAGGCGCTCTGCTTACGGAACATCGACCCAGCCTGACATCGACGGGCTGCAGCCACACCTGCGCCACCGAGCACGACATCATCGAACGGGCACGTCCACTCTCGGGAGGAACGCAGTGAGCGAAGAGCACGTCGACCGGATCCACCGGCTGCAGGAGGGGTGGACGCGACGGCACGAGGAGCGGGAGATCGTCGACATCTTCTGTTCCGTGCACGGCGAGGAACTGACGCAGCTGAAGAACGCGCTCAACCGGCGCGACGATCATCACGACCTCGAGGAACTGATCTTCGGCGACATCGACGACGAGTCGGTGCGCGAACGGGTCCTCGATCACTTCGCGGCGCAGGCCGAGCCGCTCGGACGACTCGGGGTGAAGGTGCTGTCGGACATCGACGACACCGTCTTCCCGATGATCCACGAGACGCGTTACCCCCACGGCCACTTTCTGGTTCCGGGATCGCTGGCCTTCCTGCAGGCCCTGGACGACGGTCCCACCGAGTCGCCGTGGTCACGCGGCGACCTCACGTTCCTGACCGCGCGGCCCGAGATCGCGTTCGGTCTCATCGAATCGAACTCCAAGGACGTGCTGCGCAAAGCGGGGGTCGCGAGTTCATCCCTGCTGGCCGGCAGCCTGATGAACCTTCACTCGAAGGACGCCATGGCGGACGGCAAGGTGGCGAACTTCGCGCACTACCGCAAGCTCTTCCCCGAGTACGGCGTCGTGTTCGTCGGTGACTCCGGCCAGGGCGACGTCCTGGTCGGACAACGCGTCCGGACCGATTATCCGGACGCCGTGTCGGCGGTGTTCATCCACGATGTCGTCGGCACCCCGGCCGCTCGACGCGAGGAGTTGGCGGCATCCGGAGTCCACGTTTTCGAGACATACATCGGTGCAGCCATGAAGGCGTACAGCCTCGGCCTGGTCTCGCTCGACAACGTGAAACGGGTTGTCACAGAATCACTTGCCGCGCTCGACGACATCGATTGGGAGACCGCCGAGCAGGAGGCCTCGACCAGGAAGTTGTTGCAGCGCGACGCCGACGAGGCGCTCGCGCTGGGGTGACGTCAGCGCCGCAGCACGGCGGGAAGAGTGCGAGCTGCTTCGACCATCGCCGGTCCGTACCAGGTGATCAACCGGCCGCTGATCAGTTTCGTGGGAACCTCGACGAAGGCCTCCGGGCCGTCGTCGGCCGTGAAGACGTACGGCTCGTCGGGCAGCAGCACGAGATCCGCGCGGCTCGGGTCGTCGAGATCGGCCAGGTCGGCATGCGGGTATCGGCCCTCGGCGCCGTCCGGAACGACCACGTCACAGCCGAGGCACTGGAGGAGGTCGGCGGTGTACGTCGGCCGCCCGACCACCATCCACGGATCGCGCCAGATCGGCACAACCACTCGCCGAGTGTCCGCAGAACCGCCGACCTCACCCGAGCGTCCTGCGGACATTCGCCACAGAGCGTCGGCCTCGTCCAGCCAGCCGGGTGCCCCCCAGCCGAAAGCTTCGGTGAACAATCGGCGCATCGAGTCCAGCGCCTGCGGCACGGTCTCGATGTCGGTCACCCAAACGGCAATCCCGTGATCCCGCAGGCGCTTCACGTCGAGCGCGCGGTTCTCTTCCTTGTTGGCGACCACCAGGTCGGGTGCCAACTCGGCGATGGCCGCAACGTCGGGGTTCTTCGTGCCTCTGACGCGCGGCACATCGAGGTCCGCGGGATGGGTGCACCAGTCGGTGGCACCGACCAGAGCCTGTGGACGGGTCGCCGCGATCGCTTCGGTGAGGGAGGGGACGAGGCTGACGACTCGTTCGACCTCGTCGGGGAGGTCGACGTGGAATCCGAGATCGTCGATCTGTGTTCGCACCCGCCCGACCCTACTCAGCGCGCGATCGGAAGTGGCCGCGATCACGACCACTTGCGTTGACTACGGGTGTAGAGGCTGGTCAGACGTTGCGCCGGTACTGGCCACCCACCTCGAAGAACGCCTCGGTGATCTGCTGCAGCGAGCACACCCGCGCGGCGCGCATCAGCACGTCGAACACGTTGTCGCCGTTGACCGCTGCGGCCCGCAACTCGTCCAGCGCCTGCTTGGACTCACCCTGGTGCCGCTGCTGGAACTCGCGGACGCGGGTGAGCTGACCCTGCTTCTCGGTCTCGGTGCCGCGGGCGAGTTCGATGTGCTTCGGCGTGCCGTCGTCGGCCTTGGGGTTGCGGAAGGTGTTGACGCCGACGATCGGCAGCGAGCCGTCGTGCTTGCGGTGTTCGTAGAGCATCGATTCGTCCTGAATGCGACCGCGCTGGTAGCCGGTCTCCATCGCGCCGAGCACGCCGCCACGCTCGGTGATGCGGTCGAACTCCTTCAGCACCGCCGCCTCGACGAGGTCGGTGAGCTCGTCGATGATGAACGATCCCTGGAGCGGGTTCTCGTTCATCGCCAGACCCCACTCACGGTTGATGATCAACTGGATCGCGAGCGCACGACGCACCGACTCCTCGGTCGGCGTGGTGACAGCCTCGTCATAAGCGTTGGTGTGCAAGGAGTTTGCGTTGTCGTAGATCGCGATGAGCGCCTGCAGCGTGGTGCGGATGTCATTGAAGTCCATCTCCTGCGCGTGCAGGGACCGGCCGGACGTCTGCACGTGGTACTTCAACTTCTGGCTGCGGTCGTTCGCGCCGTACTTCTCCTTCATCGCCACCGCCCAGATACGGCGGGCGACACGGCCGAGCACCGAGTACTCGGGGTCCATACCGTTGCTGAAGAAGAAGCTCAGGTTGGGCGCGAAGTCGTCGATGTCCATGCCCCGCGCGAGGTAGCTCTCGACATAGGTGAAGCCGTTGGCGAGCGTGAACGCCAGCTGGCTGATGGGGTTCGCCCCGGCCTCGGCGATGTGATAGCCGGAGATGCTGACCGAGTAGAAGTTGCGCACCTGGTGGTCGATGAACCACTGCTGGATGTCGCCCATCATCTTCAGGCTGAACTCGGTGGAGAAGATGCAGGTGTTCTGGCCCTGGTCCTCCTTCAGGATGTCGGCCTGGACGGTGCCGCGGACGTTCGCGACGGCGTACGCCGCGAGTTCTTTGCGCTCGTCATCGTTCGGCTCCCGGCCTTCACGCTCGGTGAATGCGTCGACCTGCTGGTCGATGGCCGTGTTGAGGAAGAACGCGAGAATCGTCGGTGCCGGGCCGTTGATCGTCATCGACACGCTCGTCGTGGGCGAGACGAGGTCGAACCCGCCGTACAGCACCTTCATGTCGTCCAACGTCGCGATCGAGACGCCGGACGTGCCGACCTTGCCGTAGACGTCCGGACGCTCGTCGGGGTCGCGCCCGTAGAGGGTCACCGAGTCGAACGCGGTCGACAGGCGGGTGGCCGGCTGGCCTTCCGACAGCAGCTTGAAACGGCGGTTCGTGCGGAACGGGTCGCCCTCGCCGGCGAACATGCGGGCAGGATCCTCGCCCTCCCGCTTGAACGGGAAGACGCCGGCGGTGTACGGGAAGTAGCCCGGCAGATTTTCCCGGCGAAGGAACTTCACCAGCTCGCCGTGGTCGTCGAAGCGCGGGAGCGCGACGCGCGGAATCTTGTTGCCGGACAGCGATTCCCGAGTGAGTTTGTTGACGATCTCGCGGTCGCGGATCTTCACGACCTGCTCGTCGCCCGAGTAGGAATCGACGATGCTCGGCCACTTCACGAGAGCCTTGGAGATCTCGTCGGGCACGTCCTGCTGCGCCTTCTCCATCAGCTCGGCGACACTGCGCGGCACCTCGGCGAGTTCGCCGGCGACCAGTTCGTAACGCTGCGCACGGGCTGCCGCCTTGGCGAACTTCGCGGTGTCGGAGTGATAGTCACGTACCGTTTCTGAAATCTCGGAGAGGTAGCGGACGCGGGACGCCGGCACGATCGTGGCGATATGGGTCGACTGCTTGGTGTCGACCTGCGGAAGCACGCCGTCCTCGACGTGCATTCCTTTCTCCGACAGCAGGTTTCGCAGCTCCTGGTACAGCGCGGTCACGCCGTCGTCATTGAAGGTGGCCGCCGAGGTGCCGTAGACCGGCATGTCCTCGGGCTTCTTGCCGAAAGCCTCACGGTTGCGCACCATCTGGCGTCCGACATCGCGCAACGCGTCCTCGGCTCCACGTCGCTCGAACTTGTTGATCGCGACCACGTCGGCCAGGTCGAGCATGTCGATCTTCTCCAGCTGGCTGGAGGCACCGAACTCCGGAGTCATGACGTACATCGACACGTCGGAGTAGTCGATGATGGCCGAATCTCCTTGTCCCACACCGGGAGTCTCGAGAATGATCAGGTCGAATCCGGACGCCTTGGTCAGCGCCAGAATCTGGTCGAGGTGTTCGGGCACCTGGCTGTTGCCGCGGGTGGCGAGCGACCGGAAGAAGACACGGTCACCGTCCAACGAGCTGATCCGGATGCGGTCGCCGAGCAGCGCACCGCCACCCCGAGAGCGAGTCGGGTCGATCGCGAGCACCGCCACGCGCAGCTTGTCCTGCTGGTCGAGGCGCATGCGGCGCACGAGTTCGTCTGTCAGAGAAGACTTTCCAGAACCACCGGTGCCGGTGATGCCGAGCACGGGCACCGGACGCTTGGCCGCCGCCTGGTTGATCGCGTCGACGAACTCGGCAGGAAGCGCACCCTGCTCCGCGCCGGTGATCGCTCGCGCGATGGCTGCACGATCACCCGACAGCACTGCGTCCAGATCGGCCTGGCCCAGCTGCCAGAGGTCGTAATCACAGTCAGCGACAACAGAATTGATCATTCCGACCAGGCCCATGCGCTGACCGTCCTCCGGGGAGAAGATCGTGACGCCCGCCTTGCGCAGCCGGTCGATCTCGTCGTGCACGATGACGCCGCCGCCACCACCGACGACCTTCACGTGTTCGGCGCCCGCCTGCTTCAGCAGATCGACGAGGTACTCGAAGTATTCGACGTGGCCGCCCTGGTAGGAGCTGACCGCGATGCCCTGCGCGTCTTCCTCGAGCGCAGCGTCGATGACTTCCTGCACCGAACGGTTGTGGCCCAGGTGGATCACCTCCGCACCCTGCGTCTGCATGATCCGCCGCATGATGTTGATCGAGGCGTCGTGGCCGTCGAACAGGCTTGCGGCAGTAACGATCCGGACGTGGTGCTCCGGCTTGTGCAGTTCAGGCTTGATGTCGGCCATGGGGTCCTCCGGGTGCGTGGACGTGACTCAGCTCTCGCAAAATAGTAGGACTTCCTATTAATGGACGTCAACGCGAGTTTGATTTACTCTCGACCCATGACCGAAGCACCCGCCCGCCTCGCTGCCGACCCCATCGGGGTCGCGCGGGATCAGTGGGTGGATCGCGGGTGGGCCGATGCTGCGCCGGGCATGGCGGCAGTCACCTCGCTCATGCGGGCACAACAGATCGTCTCGGCCCGAGTCGATGCGGTGCTGAAGCCGTTCGGCGTGACGTTCGCCCGCTACGAGGTGCTGATGCTGCTGACCTTCAGTCGTCGCGGCAGCCTGCCGATGAAGCTGATCGCGTCGCGCCTGCAGGTGCATCCGACGTCCGTCACCAATGCCGTCGACCGGCTGGAGCAGGCCGGTCTCGTCACGCGCACCACGCACCCGGACGACCGGCGTGCGTTCGTCGTGGCACTGACACCAGAAGGACGCTCACTCGCGCAAGAAGCGACGGCTGCGCTCAACGAGCAGGTCTTCGGCCGACCGGAACTCGACCGCGACGACCTCGAGTCACTCGTGTCGATCATCGCCCGGATGCGTTCTGCCGCAGGCGATTTCTGAGCACAACTCAACCGCCGACGCACAGGCCGAGCGCGGCGACCAAAACTGACCCGATGACCATCCCGAGCGCATGCACGACGCCCGCCCAGTGCACCTTCGGCGCGAGCAGCAGCCGGGCCGACTCCACGGACGCCGCGCTGAACGTGGTGAACCCGCCCATGGCACCCGTACCGAGCACCTTCGTGGCCTCCGAAGCGTGTCCGAAGTGACCGACGAGCAGGCCTAGCACGAACGATCCGAGCAAGTTGATGACCAGAGTGCCGACCGGGACCCTCACTCGCACCCGCGCGGCGATCCAGGTGTCGAGCACACAACGCAGGAGTGCGCCGGTGCCTCCCCCGAGGGCGATCCAAAGCATCATCGGTTCATGCCCGGCAGTCGGAGCCCGATCCCTGCGGCGAGCACTCCGGCCACGACGCTCGCGGTCGCATAGGCAAGACCGGCGCCCAGGTCACGCTCCACCACCTCGACCGCGAAGGCGCTGTAGGTCGTGAATCCGCCCAACAGACCCGTCCCGAGTCCTAACCGAACTCGTCGGCGTGCACCGCTGTCGTCGCCGAGATGCGCGAGCACCCCGAGCAGAAGGCCGAGCAGCAGCCCGCCGAGCACGTTGATGACGAAGGTGGTCCACGGCCAGCCGTCCGCCGGCATCGGGAACCGCTCACTCAGCAGTGCACGCGCGGTCGTGCCGGCGGCACCACCGACGAAAACCAGCGCCGGGAGCACCAGCCGGTCGGAACGAACTGCGGCGGCGTCCGTATCGGGTGGCTGGCGGTTCACCCGGGAAGGCTATCCAGCCGTGTGCTCACTTCACAGGCGAAGGCGTCGCCGCGGACGCGCGGACGGCTCGCTCCATACGCAGCACCGCCGGATCATCGACGCCGCCGACCGGCTCGTCGCCGAAAATCGGGACGATCATGATCAAGCCCCTCGGTGTGCGGCGACCGGCTTCGGCGTCGAATTCGAGGTGCACGTGAACACGGTAGTTCGGACTGTTGTGGCTGGTCCGGATGAACGTCACCTTGGTTTCGGCGCCAACCAGCGGTGTGGGCAGGGCTCGACCAGCGGTACTCCGGAGCTCAACCAGCGGTCCTTGGGAGCTCAACCATCGTGACAGACATCTGCCAGTACGTCATAGGGGTGGACACCCACGCCGCCACGCACCACTACGCCGTGATCCATCCCGGGACCGGAGCAGTCCTGGACGGAGTTGGACCGGCGCCGCACCGTCACGATCAACATGCTCACCGCGCTGTTACACGCGACCGCGCTCGGTACGGATGCAGGCACGCGCTCACGGTCGCCCAACTGGGGCAGGTCGCGACCTGGCGACCACGCTACGAACCCCTGGACATGACCATCCTGCGTGAACTGGCTACCGAGTACGCCCAAGACATCCTGGTCCTGGATCAACAACGGGCCGCGAACGAGAAACAGATCCGACAGATCGTGCGTCGGTGCTCGGGGGCTCACCCAGCGTGGTCAGGGGTTCTCGGCAGCGGTGATGGCCTTCTGGGCGAGCTTCTTGACGCGGCGGCGGCGCTTGGGGCGCTCGGGGATCATCGAGCGCATCTCCTCCAGCTTGCCGAAGCAGAGCAGACGGTCCTCGGCCTCGAGCACCTTGCTCGGACGTGGGGACGGGGTGACAGAGGTGCCGCGGTGCAGGGTGAGAACAGTGATGTCGCGGTCGGACAAACCGCTGTCCCGCAACGCTTTTCCGACCATCTCCGAGCCGGAGTGCACCGCCAGCTCGGCGACGCCGTACCCGGTCGAGACGGCCAGCCGCTGGCGGACGTCGATCTCGGGGAAGTCGACCTGGTCACCGATGAAGTCGATGATCGCGCCGGCGACGTCGAGCCTGGTCGCGGTCTCGATGCCCTGCAGGCCCGGCGAGGAGTTGACCTCCATCACCAGCGGACCGTCATTGCCTTCGAGCATGTCGACACCGGCGACGCGCAGACCCATGATCTGCGCCGCACGCACCGCCGTCGCCTCGTACTCCGGATCGAGTTCGACGGCCTCGACCGAGCCACCACGGTGCACGTTCGAGCGAAACTCATCGCCCTGAGCCGTCCGACGCATGGCGGCGACGACTCGGTCGCCGACCACGAGCGCACGAATGTCCCGACCGCGCGACTCCTTGACGAAGGCCTGGATCAGCACGTTCTGCGAGGTCGACTGCAGCGTCTCGATGATCGCCTCGGCCACCTTGACCTCCGGCGCCAGGATCACGCCGATCCCCTGTGTTCCCTCCAGCAGCTTGATCACGACCGGCGCACCACCGACCTGCTCGATCGCCTGCTTCACATCGGCGCGGTTGCGCACGAAGAAGGTGGCCGGCATGCCGATGTTGTGGCGCGACAGGATCTGCGTCGCACGCAGCTTGTCGCGGCTGTTGCTGATGCCGTTCGCGGTGTTGGGCGTGTAGACGTCCATCTGCTCGAACTGGCGCACGACAGCCGTACCGAAGTAGGTGATCGAAGCACCGATGCGCGGCAATACCGCGTCGTACGAAGACAATTGGCGACCACGGAACTGCAGGTCGGGTTCGTCGTTCGACAGGTCGATTCCGAAGCGGAGCGTGTTGAGCACCTTCACGTCGTGCCCGCGTTCGAGGGCAGCGGTTCGCAGGCGTTGGGTCGAATAAGCACGCGGCGCACGGGACAGAATCGCGAGTTTCACGGTGGCACCCTGCCACACTGTCCGGGTGCCAGCGCCCAGCGAGTCCAACCTCACCGTCGGCTGGCGCGAGTGGGTCTGCCTGCCCGACCTCGGAGTCGACTGGGTGAAGGCCAAACTCGACACCGGCGCGCGCACCTCCTCGATCCACGCGTACGAGGTGCAGGAGTTCGAACGGGACGGCGTCGACTGGGTGCGCTTCGACGTTCGGCCCTGGCAGAAGTCCACCGACGACATCGTCGCGGCCGAACTCCCCGTGCACGACCGCCGTGACATCCGCAGTTCCAACGGGCAGATCCAGCGCCGCATCGTCGTCTCCACCACCCTGTCGATCGCCGACCGCAGGATCCCCGCCGAGTTCACACTCACCGACCGTGACGAGATGGGTTTCCGGATGCTTGTCGGCCGCGAAGCGCTGCGCCAGGGCTTCCTGGTCGACTCCGGCCACTCCTACTACGGCGGACGCCCGTCGTTGCAGACCCGGCGACGCAACCGGGGCCACGCATGAAGCGCGAGTCGTTCGCGATCGGCAACGTCCGCGTCCGCCCGGGCAGCACCAAGAACACCGAACTGCCGATCACCCGGCTGGTCACCGGCGCCGAAGTCTCGCTGCCGATCCGTGTGGTGCACGGCAAGCAGGACGGCCCGGTCGTCTGGGTCAACGCGGCGATCCACGGCGACGAGGTGGTCGGGGTCGAGGTCATCCGTGAGGTGCTGGCCTCGTTGTCCCCCAAGGAATTTCGCGGCACGCTGATCGCCGTCCCGGTCGTCAACGTGCACGGCTTCCTGGCCGGCGACCGCTACCTGCCCGACCGGCGCGACCTCAACCGCAGCTTCCCCGGGTCCGCCCGCGGCTCGCTCGCCGGACGCATCGCGCACCTGTTCCTGCAGGAGGTCGTCGCCAAGTGCGAGGTCGGCATCGACCTGCACACCGCGTCCGACCGGCGCACCAACCTGCCGCAGGTGCGCGCGGACCTCGACGACGCCCGCACCCGCGAACTCGCCACGGCCTTCGCGGCACCGGCGATGATGCACTCCGAGATCCGCGACGGGTCGTTGCGGCACGTCGCCGGCGAGCGCGGCGCGCGCGTCCTGCTCGTCGAATCAGGTGCGCCCCTGCGCCTGGACGGCTGGGCGATCGAACCCTGCGTGGTCGGCGTCCGACGGGTGTTGGCGGGGATGGGGATGATCGATCCCTTCGAGGACGAACCGCCCACGCCGTCCATCGAGTGCCGCGGCAGCGGCTGGGTGCGCGCTCGCCGCACCGGGATCCTGCGCCTGGACGCACACCTGGGACAACACGTCGCCCTCGGCGAGCGGCTCGGTGCGCTCTACGACTCGTTCGGCAAGACGTTGCGCGCCGTGTACGCCGACCGCGACGGCATCATCGTCGGCCACACCGAGGCACCGTTGGTGAACTCCGGCGATGCGCTTGTGCACATCGCCACCATCGTCTGAACCGATCAGGTCTCGTCGACCCATGCGGCGGCCAACCGCACGCAGCGGCGCAGCGACTGGGTGATCCGCTCGGCGATGTACGGAGCCTCGTCCCGCATGCTCGCGTCGAGCAACTCGTTCGCCTCCCGTGCCCGTTCACCTGGCACGACCGCGAACTGGGCGTTGTCGATCGCGGCCTTCACCGCAGCCGCGGCGTCGCCCAACGCACGGCGCTGATCGTCCGCGACGGTCTTGAGTCCGTCCTCGAGCACCTCGCGAGCAAGGTCTTCGAGCAACAGCGCGCACGCCTGCGTCGCCTCGTTGAGCCCGAGGACATCGGCCCGAACTCGGTCCCACCGCGCCCTGCGGAAGTTGCCGCGTCCCGCACGCCCGGCCTCCTCACCCAATTCGCGAAGAACCGCGGCGGACGCCGGCAGTCCCTGCAGACAGGACATGCGCAACTGATCCTCCGTCTGCGGCGTGGGGTGACGGAAGTGGTCGGCGAAGGCCTGCAGTGAATCCCCGATGTCGGTACGCACGACCATCGCGTGGCGTTCGACGTCATGCAATCCGAGGGAGGGGAAGACAGTGGCATTGACGACGAGACCCACCACCATGCCGAGCGTGATCTGCAGCAGGTAGCCGAGCGTGTAGTCGTTCAGGTCGTTGCGCCCGGCGGTGAAGACGAACAGCGCCGCCAACGGAACCCACGTGCTCTGCGCGCCCAACCGGGCGACTTTGCCGACCAGGATGCCCACCCCGAGCGCGATGCCGACACTGAAGGCGTTGGGCAGCGCCGTCTTGTAGAGCGTCAGCGCACCCAGGACTCCGATGGTGAAGGCGATCCCGGCCTTGAAGGCTTCCTTGACGGAGTCGCCGAGCACGGAGTACATGACGGTGAGCGCGCCGAGCGGGGCGTAGTAGGAGTACTGCGCGAGGTCGGGTGGCATCAGGTTTCCCAGCTTCCACGCAACCGCGGACGCGACGCCGGTCTTGATCGTCAGCCCGACCAAGGGATGCTGGTTGATGCCGCTGACCTTCGCGATGTTCTTACCGCGGTGATGGCGTACGTCGTCCGCCCTTCGGCGGCGGATCCGTTCGATCACCCGCGCCCTTCTGCGGCGGTGCTGCGAGTCGTTCAAGTGCGGCCCTGTCTGATGGTGCGGCTCCCGAGGTGCATCGGATCGACGATGCCAGTCGATACCGGACGTATGTGGGCCGCGCAGCCCTCGACTTCGGCACGTCCCTTGAGGCCACCCGTGGGTATGAGTGAGTCAGTCACGCGTCCAAGTGCGGGCTCCGGGAACTCGTCTGAAATCGTGGAGCTCATGGACGAGTTGACCATCGCGGTGTTGATCCTGGTCGCGTGCGATCTGCTGGTGGCCGCCGCCATCGGCTGGACAACGTGGGCCGCCGCGACCGGACGGCTGAGGCTCAATCAGTGGGCGGGTATCCGCACCGCGCGGACGATGCGCAACCAGGCCGCGTGGCGTGCCGGGCACACGGCCGCCTGGCCGATGGCCCGATCCCTGACCGTTGCGTCCGGCATCTGCGCCGTCGCCGGCTTGCTGCTCCTGATCCCTGGGTGGAAGATCGCGGCTGCCGTCGTCGCGTTCGCGCCCGAGGTCTTCGTACTGGCGGCCGCATGGCCCCTGACCCGGACCGCCGGCGAGGCTGCCGATGCAACCGACTGAGGCCGGCGGCTGTCCGGGAGGCCTGCTGATGCCCGGACGATGCAGTACGGATCGAACCTCAATACCCTTACCGTGTGGTTGATTCCTTACTGCCGCAACGGGCGAAGGCCGTCGAGAAGTGGTTCGTGGAACGGTTCGGGTGGATCGAGTCGGCGATCTTCGTGCTCGAACAACCCACCTCCACCGGTGCAACGGCCGGTGCTGCAGATGCCTGACAGCCGGCGGGTGGTGGTCGTCGGCAGCGGGCCCAACGGTCTGGCTGCGGCCGTCACTCTGGCCCGGGCCGGCCTGGAGGTCGAGGTTCTCGAGCGGAACGGCTGGGTCGGCGGCGGCACCG
The DNA here is from genome assembly GCF_004146205.1 of Yimella sp. RIT 621. Lineage (NCBI taxonomy): Bacteria > Bacillati > Actinomycetota > Actinomycetes > Micrococcales > Dermacoccaceae > Yimella > Yimella sp. RIT 621. Next base: position 59,488 of record NZ_SEIP01000007.1, on the reverse strand, counting down.
CCACCCGCGAGATCACCCTTCCCGGGTTCCGGCACGATCTGGCCGGCGCCGTCCACCCGATGGCACTGGCGAGCCCGTTCTTCCAGGCATTCGGGCTGACCGACCGGATCGAACTCGTCGTGCCCGAGGTCTCGTTCGGGCACCCGCTGCCCGACGGACGCACGGGCCGCGGATACCGCGACCTCGACCGCACCGCCGAAGCGATCGGTGGACGCGACGGCAAGGCGTACCGCGACCTGCTGCGGCCGATCGTTGACCGGATCGACGCGGTCTCGCAGTTCGCGACCAGCCCGCTGATCGGTGTGCCGAAGCACCTGGCCGGACCCGCGATCTACGGCGAACGCTCGCTGGAGCTTGGAACTTACTTGTGGGGGTTGCGTTTTCGCGACGAAGTCGCCCCGGCGATGCTCATCGGGTGCAGCGCGCACACCATCGGTCAGCACCCACGCCTGGCGATGGCGGGGGCCGGCCTGATGCTGAGCGCAACTGCACATGCCGCCGGCTGGCCACTGCCCGTCGGCGGGTCGCAGGCGATCGCCGACGCCCTCGTCGCCGACCTGGAGCATCACGGCGGACGCGTCCGCACCGGTGTCGAAGTAACCGACCTGCGCGAGTTGGACGGGTACGACGGGGCGGTGCTGGACGTCGCGGTGCCCGGCTTGCTGCGCCTCGCCGGCGACCGGCTCCCCGCCGGGTATCGGCGTGCACTTCAGCGCTTCAAGCACGGCAACGGCGTCTCGAAGGTCGACATGGCGCTCGACGGTCCCATCCCCTGGACCGACCCGGTGCTGCGCGAGACGCCGACCATTCACCTCGGCGGCACCCGCGCACAGATCGCGGACGCCGAGCGTCAGGTCGCGCGCGGTCGCATCCCGGACCGGCCGTACATCCTGTTGGTGCAACCGACCGTGGTCGACCCGACGCGAGCACCGGCAGGCAAGCACGTGCTGTGGGCGTACGGGCACGTGCCGTACGCCAGCGACCATGACATCACCGAGAGGGCCACCGCGATGATCGAGGAGCATGCACCCGGTTTCCGCGACCTGATCCTGGCTTCGACGGCGACCAGGGCAACGGACTTCGAACGTGCGGTGAGTCCGAACTTCGCCGGGGGCGACTTCTCCTCCGGTGCGGTGACGATGACTCAGATGATCAAGCGCCCGGTGGCATCGCCGACCCCGTGGCGAACCCCGTTGGACGGCGTTTACATCGCTTCCGGTGCGACCTCGCCCGGTCCCAGCGTGCACGGCATGTCCGGCTGGTGGGCCGCGCGAACCCTGTTGGACGACACCAACATTCCGCTGCCCTCGCTCAGTGCGTGAGTTTGAGCCCAATGACGCAACCGACGATGCCGGCCAGGAAGAGCACCTTCAGGGCCGATACCGGTTCCTCACCGGTCGCCATCGCGTAGGCGACGGTCAGCACCGCCCCGATTCCGACCCAGACCGCATACGCGGTGCCCACCGGGAGCTCCTTCATCGCCAGGGCCAGACCGACCATGCTGGCGACGCACGCCACGAAGAACACCACCGTCGGTACGACGCGGCTGAATCCTTCGGATTTGCCCAGTGCGGTGGCCCACACGGCCTCCAGCACACCGGACACGACCAGGATGATCCACGACAAGACTTGCCTCCACGGGCCGTCTTGTCGCTGTCCGGGTACGGCGCCCCTCGTCCGGGAATCTCATCGCTGAGGTTCTGCTTCGAAGGTCTCACATCTGTCGCCGGCAGGCGACTCGCCCCGGCTCGGGTTCCTTCGTGGAATCGGACGGCGGCGCGTGGATCCCACGAAGGAACCCGAGCCGGGCTGCCCGCGTTGGAGCGGGCAGCCCGTACTCTGTGTAACGACCTGTCACCCCACCAGAAACGACGATGGACGACCAACCTCCGCATACCGGCCCCTTCCCCTCCTACCCGGTTGAGGCCCGCCGATGAGCATCGCGCTCTCGCTGCTGGCCGGAATCGTGGTCGTGCTGCTCATCACCGCAGTCACCGCATACTTCGTCGCGCAGGAATTCGCCTACATGGCGGTCGACCGTTCCAAGCTGGCTGCTCGGGCAGCCTCCGGGGACGAGGGCGCGCAGCGCACCCTGGAGATCACCAAGCGCACCTCGTTCATGCTTTCTGGCGCGCAGCTGGGCATCACCGTGACCGGACTGCTCGTGGGTTACGTCGCCGAGCCGCTGATCGGATCGGCCCTCGGCGAGGTGATGGAACGCGGCGGCCTCACGATGGGAATCTCGGTCGCGATCGGCAGCATCCTGGCGCTGCTGTTCTCCACCTTCGTCCAGATGCTCTTCGGTGAGCTCTACCCCAAGAACTACGCGATCGCGCGTGCCGACCAGATGTCCGGGCTGCTGTCGCGCTCGACGAAGATCTACCTGGCCGTGTTCGGCCCGATCATCTGGGTCTTCGACAAGGCGGCCGAACTCTTCCTGCGCATGCTGAACATCGAGCCGGTGCACGACGTCGAGCACTCAGCCACCGCGGTCGACCTGGAACACGTCGTCGAGGAGTCGCGCGAACGCGGCGAACTGTCGGCCGAACTGTCGAACGTGCTTGACCGCATCATCGACTTCCCGCGGCAGAACGTCGAGCACGCGATGATGCCGCGCTCGCGCGTCGACGTCGTCCGTGACACCGCCACCGTCGGCGAGGTGCGCGAACTGATGTCGACCGGGCACACCCGTTACCCCGTGCTCGACGACGAGGAGCACATCCTCGGTGTCGTGCACCTGGTCGACGTGTTGAACGTCGTCGACCTGGCGACCCCGGTGACCGACATCGCCAAGCCGCCGTTGGTGCTGTCGTCCCTGATGGACCTGCCCGACGCCCTCGAGCAGATGGACGCCGAGCGCCAGGTGCTCGCCTGCGTCGTGGACGAGTACGGCGGCTTCACCGGCATTCTCACCGTCGAGGATCTCGCCGAGGAGATCGTCGGCGAACTAACCGACGAGCACGACCCCGAGGACGAGTCCTACGAACCCAAACCGGACGACGGAATCTGGGTGATGGGCGGTGATGTCCATGTCGACGAGGTGGAGCGTTCCCTGCACATCGACCTGCCCGAGGGCGACTACGAGACCGTCGCCGGCCTGATCATCGATGCCTACGGTGCACTGCCGGAGGAAGGCGTGATCGTCGACGTCGAACTACCGATCGACGCAGCCGATCTCGTGGCCGACGAGCCGACCGACCCGCACGTCCTGCGGGCCGAGGTGCTGGAGGTGGAGCACTACGTGCCCACCCGCGTGCGACTCACCCTTCCGGAGCCCGCGCTGGTCCGCGAGGAGCGCGAGGAACGCGAGCATGAGGCGGACCGCGTCGAGCGGGCAGCCGCGGACGAGGAGGGGCGGGCATGAGCACGACCACCGTCGTCCTTGCGACCATCGCGATCATCGTGTTGTCGGCGTTCTTCGTCGCGACAGAGTTCTCGCTCATGGCCGCGCGCAGGCACCGCCTCGAAGAACTCGCGTCCAACTCACGTGCGGCGCGCGCCGCGCTGCGCAACTCCAGCGAACTGACGCTGCTGTTGGCCGGGTCCCAGCTCGGCATCACCATGTGCACCCTGGCCCTCGGTGCGATCACCAAGCCTGCGGTGCACCACTGGTTGATGCCTCCGCTGGAGGCTGTCGGGCTCGGACCGACGTTCGCCGACGTGCTCGCGTTCGTCTTCGCGCTGATCATCGTCACCTTCCTGCACCTGGTGATCGGTGAGATGGCGCCGAAGTCCTGGGCCATCGCGCACCCGGAGATGTCGGCCACCGTGCTGGCCATCCCGATGCGCGCTTTCATGTGGCTGACCCGCCCGGTGCTGCGCCTGCTGAACGAGTCGGCCAACCGGTTGGTGCGCCGTAGTGGTGTCGAGCCGGTCGACGAGCTGACGATCGCCGGTGACCCGCAGGCTCTTCGCGCGCTGGTCGAACACTCCGCGAACGTCGGCGCGCTCGAACTCGGCTACCAGTCGTCCATCACCCAGGCCCTCGGCCTGGAGGATCTCACGGTCGGCAACCTGTTGCGCAAGGGCGCTCAGGTCACCTCGGTCGCCGGCTCCGCCACCGTGCGCGATGTTCAGGAGGCGACCCGTCGCAGCGGTCACCTGCGGGTGCTGCTCAAGGACGGCGACCACGTCCGTGGGTTCGTGCACGTGCGCGACACCCTCAGCGGGGTCGAGTTGGACGACTTCGCCGGGCCTCTCGCGCGTCCGGTGGTGGAGTTCCAGCGCACCACTCCGTTGCACCAGGCCATCGCGACCATGCGGGAGACCAGCACTCAACTGGCGGTCATCCGCAACGGCGAGAGGTTCGCCGGTGTGCTCACGTTGACCGACATCCTGCCGAGCTTGTTCCCGCGCGGGGTCGAGGCCCACGACTGACCCTTGAATGCATGAACGGCCACCCGGCGACCTGTGCCTGGGTGGCCGTTCTGTCTCACCTTGGTTTCGGCGCATGCGAATTCGTTCCTCATTCGCATGGCTCAACCAGCGGTCAGGATTCGCCGGGTCAGGTTTCTACTCGCGGTAGATCGACTCGATCTGTTCGGCGTACTTCTGCTCGACGACGTGGCGCTTGATCTTCATCGTGGCGGTCAGTTCGCCGGTCTCCTCGGTGAAGTCGTCGGGTAGCACGACGAACTTGCGGATGCCTTCGGCCTTGGACACGGCGGCGCTCGCCTCATCGACGGCAACCTGGATCTCGGCGCGTAACTGGTCGTCGGAGGCGAGGTCGGGGCCGACCTGCTTGCCGTTCGCCGAGGCCCAGTCGGCGACGCCCTCGGGATCGAGCGCGATCAATGCCGACACGAACGGGCGTCCCTCGCCGACGAGCATCGCGTGACCGATCACCTGGTGCGAGCGCAGTTGCTCCTCCAACGGTCCGGGGGCGACGTTCTTGCCGCCGGCGGTGACGATGATCTCCTTGGCGCGTCCGGTGATCCGCAGATAACCGTCGGCGTCGAGTTCACCGAGATCGCCGGTCTTGAACCAGCCGTCGTGGAAAGCATCGCGGGTGGCGTCGGAGTTCTGCCAGTACTGCTCGAACACGACCGGACCGCGCAGTTCGATCTCACCGTTCTCGGCGATCCGGACCGCGTTGCCGGCGACCGGTCGACCGACGGTGCCGATGCGCTGCACGCCCGGACCGTTCACCGTGATCGCCGCGCAGGTCTCGGTCAGGCCGTAGCCCTCGTACGCGGGTACCCCGATGCCGCGGTAGAAGTGGGTGAGCGTCTCCCCCAGCGCGCCACCGCCGGTGATCGCGACCGAGCAGCGTCCGCCCATCGCTTCGCGCACCTTGGAGTAGACGAGCTTGTCGAACAACCGGTGCTCCGCGCGCAGCCGGACCGACGGTTTCGTGGCGTCGTCCAGACCCGAGTTGCCCTGGCACTTGCTCCACTCGATCGCGACCCGTTCGGCGCGACGGAAGATCTCGGCCTTGACCGGTCCGCCGGCGAGAGCCTTCGCGCGGACGCCGCCGTGCACCTTCTCCAGCACCCGCGGCACGCACAGGATCATGTCGGGCCTGAAGGAACCGAACTTGTCCACGATCGTCTTGAAATCGCCCCAGAACCCGATCGTGGCGCGACCCTCGTAGGCCGCGTAGGTCACGGCCCGCGCCAGCACGTGCGCGAGCGGTAGGAACATCAGGGTGCGCTTGCCGGAGCCGGCGACCGACTCACCGATCGGGTGGGCGAGTACACCTCGCGCCTCGGCAAGCAGGTTGCGGTGGGTGATCACGCAACCCTTCGGGCGTCCGGTGGTGCCGGAGGTGTAGATGATCGAGGCGGGTGAGTCGAGGGTCAAACCGTCCAGGCGCGCCTCGATCGCGTCGTCGGGCACGTCCACCCCGCGCCGACGCAGGACGCCGGTGGCGCCGTCGTCGATGACCATGATGTCGGCATCAGCGAGGTCGGCCCCGGAGAGGTTGTCGCGCGCAATCGCGTCCTCCACCAACAGGATTAGTGCACCGGAGTCCTGGACGATCCACTCGACCTGCGACGGCGAGGACGACGGATAGATCGGCACGGTCGCGCCACCGACGGCCCACACGGACGCGTCGAGCAGGATCCACTCATATCGAGTGTTGGCCATCAGTGCGACGCGGTCGCCGGCACCGACGCCGGACGCGAGGAGTCCCTTGGCCGTCGCCTTCACCTCGGCCAGGAAGCGTTCGGCGGTGACCGGCAACCACTGCCCGTTCTCGAACCGCTCGAAGCTGGTGTGCTGCGGACGCTCGGCAGCACGACGCCACGGGAGGCGGGCGAGAATCCCGTCCTCGTCGAGGGTGAAGTCCTGCTCCACCGCGAACTCACGGACGGACGTACTGCTGCTCACTCGGGATCCCCCTGATCGGTTTGGAAACGGCCGAATCAGGTTAGCCGCCACACGGATGGGACCTACGTCGCGGCCGAGCCGGGCGGTCAGAGACGTTCTCCAGCACGAGCGCCAGTCCCTGACCCACTCCGATGCAGATCGCAGCTACACCCCACCGCTGGCCCGACGCTTGCAGCGCCCGGGCCAGGGTGCCGACCACGCGACCGCCGGACGCGCCGAGCGGGTGACCGATCGCGATCGCGCCTCCGTGGGCGTTCACGATCTCGGGGTCGATGTCCCAGGCATCGACGCAGGCGAGCGACTGGGCGGCGAACGCCTCGTTCAACTCCACCAGGGACACGTCCGACCAGTTGATGCCGGCCTTCGCGAGCGCGCGGTTTGCAGCTTCCACCGGCGCGAACCCGAAGAACCGCGGCTCGTTCGCTGCCGCGCCACGGCCGGCGATCCGCGCGAGCGGCTGCAGACCGGTCAGGTCGGCAGCGGCCTCGGACCCCACCAGCACCGCGCTCGCACCGTCGTTCAGCGGCGAGGCGTTACCCGCGGTGACCGTGCCGTTCTCCTTGCGGAACGAGGTCTTCAGGCCGGCCAGCTTCTCGACGGTGGTGTCGGGACGGATGGATTCGTCACGGGTCAGCTCGACCTCGGGAACGGCAACGACCTGGTTGTCGAAGAAGCCGTCACCCCAGGCTTGGTTCGCCAAACGGTGTGAGCGAGCGGCGAATTCGTCCTGTCGGTCACGGGTGACGCCGTGCTTCTCACGCAATTGCTCGGTCGCCTCACCCAGGGACACCGTCCACTCCGGTCGCATCCTCTTGTTGACCAGACGCCACCCCAAGGTGGTCGAGACCAGGTCCATGTTTCCGGCTTGGAAGGGCTTCTCCGGCTTCGGCATCACCAGCGGTGCGCGGCTCATCGACTCGACGCCGCCGGCGATCACGACGTCCGCATCGCCGACCTCGATCGCACGGGAGGCGAGCATCACCGCGTCCAGGCTCGAGCCACACAGCCGGTTGACCGCGGCGGCGGGAATCCCCACCGGTAGGCCCGCGAGCAACCCGGCCATACGCGCCACGTTGCGGTTCTCCTCGCCCGCACCGTTGGCGTTGCCGAGAAGGATCTCGTCGATGCGTTCGGGGTCCAATGCCGTTGCGCGCCGCGCTTGTTCACCGACCACCAGTGCGGCGAGGTCGTCCGGGCGCGTGCCGGCGAGCGCACCGCCGTAACGACCGAAGGGGGTACGAACGGCGTCGTAGACGAATGATGCGCCCATGGAGTGCTCCTTGTCGCGGCAACGATCACATCGACGGATGGTGATGACTCTAGGAGCACCGAGACCTGCGACGATCGCCGGTATGAGTTCCACGAGCGCCGAACTGGTCGAACGAACGCTGGCCCGCATCGCCGAGGTGAACCCACAGATCGCAGCGGTGTGCACGGTGGCCGACGACGCTTCGACCCAGGCACGGGCACGTGACGCCGAAGCACCCCGCGGACCGTTGCACGGCGTCCCGGTCCTGGTGAAGGACAACATCGACACGGCCGACCTGCCGACCACTGCCGGCTCCCTCGCGCTCGCCGAACTGCCGAACCCTGCGCGGGACGCGGCTCTGGTCACCCGTCTGCGTGATGCCGGAATGGTGATCGTCGGTAAGAGCAACCTGAGTGAGTGGGCGAACATCCGCGACGAGAACTCGATCAGTGGGTGGAGCGGATATGGCGGGCTCACCCGCAACCCGTACGCGCTCAACCGCTCCGCCGGTGGGTCGAGTTCGGGCAGCGGCGCCGCGGTGGGTGCGGGCATCACGGACTTCGCGATCGGCACCGAGACGGACGGCTCGATCACCTGCCCGGCGGCGTTCAACGGGTGCGTCGGGCTCAAGCCGACAGTCGGTCTGGTGCCGACGACCGGGGTCATACCGGTGTCGGTCTCTCAGGACTCACCCGGTCCGATGACCACGACCGTCGCACAGTCGGCCGCTTTGCTCTCGGTACTGACCGCTGACGACTACGCCATCCCCGAGCCCGACGACAAACCGTTGCGCGGCAGGCGGATCGGCGTCCCGCGCAAGACCTACTGGGGTTACAGCGCCCACGCGGACGCGCCCGCGGAGCGCGCCCTCGAACTGCTCTCCCGGGCCGGCGCGACGATCATCGACCACGCCGATCTCGCGCCCGAGTACAGCTGGCCGGACGAGGAGATCGTGCTGCTCGCCGAACTCCGGGTGCACCTCACCGACTACCTGGCGACCCGCGGCGGCCAGGGCCCGCGTGACCTCGCCGATGTCGTGGAGTTCAACCGGGTCAACGCTGATCGCGAGCTGCGGTACTTCGGCCAGTCGCTGTTCGAGAAGGCTCTCGAGGGTCCCGACATCGAGTCACCGCAGTATGAGCAAGCGCTCGCCCGGTGTCGACGTGCGGGACGCGAGGACGGGATCGACGCGGTGCTGCGCGAGCACGATCTGGACGCGTTGGTCTCCCCCGCCTACCCGCCGGCGTTCCTGATCGACCATGTCAACCACGAGCACGTCTCGGGTTCGTGCACCGCACCGTCCGCTCAGGCCGGCTACCCGCTGCTCACCGTTGCGTCCGAACTGGCGGTCGGCCTGCCGGTGGCGGTCACGTTCTGGGGCACGGCACACAGCGAGCAGACCCTGCTGGAGATCGGGCACGCCTACGAAGCGGCGCGCGACGCGTCCACCGGCCGGCTGCCCGGGCCGACCTTCGTCCCGTACGTCTGAGCACCATGACACGACGTAGGATTCTCGGGTCAGCCCCGCACCACACTCAGAGGATGTAGCCGCAGTGAAGGACAAGACCGGACTCAGTATCGGCTACAGGTTGCTGTGGCGGCTGGAGTACGCCGGCCTCACCGTCTTCGGCCCTGCGCAGGTGTCCACCCAGGGTGATCCGAAGTCGCGGCTGCGGCTGGAGCGGGCCCAGAAGGTCAAGGCGGCTCACGAGAAGCGCGGAACCGAGGCACCTGCGGAAGTGCTCGCGATGATCGCCCGCGACGGTGGACTGCCGCCGTTCCGCGAGCGGCACGCCAAGTGCTGAGGCAGCGCCACCCCACGGGGTGATTTAGTGCCGCATCAGTGCAGCATCGGACATTTGTCCGCGAAAACTCCATACCGTAAGCCTGCCCAACGACCGGGCGAAGACCCGAGTCCTCATCGATCTCCCAGGAGGTGCTCAGCCGTGAAGGTTGCATTCCTGACAGCCACCGAAGGCGTCGAAGCCGTCGAATTGACCGACCCGTGGGAAGCCCTGCGCAATGCAGGTCACGACACCGAACTGATCAGCACCGAGTCCGGCACCGTTCAGTTGTTCAATCACCTCGACAAGACCGAGACACAGAAGGTCGACAAGGTGGTAAGGGACGTGAGTGTCGACGACTACGACGCGCTCGTCCTGCCCGGTGGAGTGGCCAACCCGGACGAACTACGCACGAACGATGGCGCGGTGCAGTTCGTCAAGGATTTCGTGGCGAGCGGCAAGCCGGTCGCAGCGATCTGTCACGCACCTTGGACATTGGTTGAGGCAAACGTGGTCAAGGGGAGGACACTGACCTCGTGGCCGAGTCTGAAGACGGACATCGAGAACGCCGGTGGCACCTGGGTCGACCAGGACGTCATGGTCGACGGCAATCTCATCACCAGCCGCAACCCCAACGACCTGCCGGCGTTCCAGCACGCCGTACTCTCCGCCCTGAACTGATCGCTCACGTCGTTGCCGGATCGACCGCTGGGTCGGTCCGGCAACTGATGTCCCGAAGGAAACCCAGTGATCGCCCCCGCTGACGTGCCCCGTTCCTCCCCCCACGAGCCCGCCGTTCCACCCGACGGTCACCCGTTGCGCCTTGCATTGGTCAACGACTACGAACTCGTCGTCGCCGGTCTGGCGGCGGTGCTCGCGCCGTACGGCGATCGCGTGCAGGTCGTGGAGTTCGATGTGGACGACGACGAGTCGCAACCGGTCGACATCGCGGTGTACGACACGTTCGCCGCACCCCGGGGCGGTTCCGCAGAGGTCGGGCATCTGCTGGACAGTGCCAAGGTGGGAAAGGTCGTCGCCTACTCCTTCACCGAGGACGAGTCCGCAGTGCGCGACACACTCGCGATCGGCGTCCACGGGTACATCTCCAAGGCCGTCCCGACCGCTCGGCTGGTGGACGCGCTGGAGAAGATCGCGGCCGGGGAGCACGCGGTCGTGCTTTCGGACGCGGTCGACCCGCTGCCGGAAACCGAATGGCCCGGCAAGGACATCGACCTGACCGAACGCGAGGCCGAGGTGATCGGGCTCATCGCACAGGGCTACTCCAACGAAGAGATCGCCCGGCTGTGCTACTTGTCGATCAACACCGTGAAGACCTACATCCGCTCGGCCTACCGCAAGGCGGGCGTCAACACGCGCGCTCAGGCCGTCGCCTGGGCGCTGCGTCACGGATTCCGTCCGGAACGCATGCCGTCACTCTGACGTTGCTCCACATGGTGGCCGTGAACATACGACCATTCACGCGCTTATCTACGATGGTTCCTCGAAGCGATTCGGCATAGGTACGGCGCCGCACGCGAACACACCCCCAGGAGCAGAGCCTTGTCGAAGACCGACACCACGAAGACCGGCCGCGAGCGCCTCGCCGAGGAGCGGGCACGTCAGGCACGCGGTGAACGCAACCGCAAGATCGGCATCATCCTGGCGGTGGTCGTGGCTTTGGCCCTCGTCGCTGGTGGGGGTTTCGCACTGGTTCAGTCGCAGAGCGGTGACGACACCAAACCCACCGACTCGCTCGCCGGGTCCAAGGTCATCAACTCACCCGTCAAGGGCGTGCGCCAGTGGACCGACCTGAGTCGTGACCACACCAACGCCGAGCAGAAGTACCCGATGAACCCCCCGGTCGGTGGCGCCCACCACCCGGCGTGGTCCACCTGCGGCATCTACGACAAGGAGATCCCGAACAACCACACCGTGCACTCGCTCGAGCACGGGGCGGTCTGGATCACCACGAACGACAAAGTGTCCGCGGGCGACATCGCGACGCTGAAGAAGGTCGCGAGCCAGGACTACATGATCATGTCCAAGGTGCCCTCGCAGAGCTCCCCGATCGTGTTGTCGGCCTGGGGTCTGCAGCTGCGCGTGGACAAGGCGTCCGACCCGCGTATCCAGCAGTTCGTGAAGGCCTACCTGCAGGGTCCGCAGACCCCTGAGCCCGGTGCTGCCTGCTCGGGTGCGTACGACCCGGCCACCGGCAAGACCGGCGGACAGATGTGACCGAGCGCGACGCGCTCAACCACCACGTCGAAGCCGACGAGGAAGTCGAGCAACAGCGCCGCGCACTGAGTTGGAACGAGGCGAAGAAGCCATTCCTGCTCTCGGTGGCAGCGGCGACCGCGATCGTGCTGGCGGTGCTGGCCGGGTACTGGCTGGGTCAGCCGAAGTACCCGTCCGACGACAGCGTCGATGCCGGATTCGCCCGCGACATGAGTTCGCACCACGCTCAGGCGGTGAACATGTCGATGGTGGTGCGCGCCAAGGACGTCGCGAACGACGTCAAGACACTCGCCTACGACATCGCCACCACCCAGGAGAACCAGCGCGGACAGATGATGAGCTGGCTGCAGCAGTGGGATCTACCGCTCGCCGTCAGTGGCGAGCGCATGGCCTGGATGAAGAAGACAGGTCACAACCACGCCGGTCTGCCGCAGGGTCAGATGCTGCTGCCTGACGGACGGATGCCGGGCATGGCCTCCACCGCCCAGCTGCGTCAGTTGGAGAACTCGGACGGCAAGGCCGCGGAGATCCTCTTCCTGCAGTTGATGATCGTGCATCACCGTGCCGGCGTCGACATGGCCAAGGCGGCGCAATCGTCCGGCGACCAACCGCGCGTGGTGCGTCTGGCACGGTCGATGGTCGAAGGACAGTCGGGCGAGATCAACCTGATGACGGACATGCTCAAGAAGCGCGGGGCGACCCCCTGGCCGGCTGCGTCGTCCTGACCTGTCAGAGCCCGCTGAGCGTCTCGCCGTCGAAGCGCACGAGCCCGAGGCGGTCGAACTCACGCAGCCATCCCTCCATCGGCCACCGACCCCAGGTGGAGTGGAAGATGCGTGCATTGCGGACGATGTCGTCCAGGTGATGCACCGGCGGCATCCGGTTTTCGTGGAACTGGTGATACGCCCGTGCGCCGCCGACCCAGACCAGGGACGCGCCCGCCGCCTGCAACCGCAGTGCGAAGTCGGTGTCCTCACCGCCGTAACCGACGTATCGCTCGTCGAAGCCGCCGATCGCCGTCCACGAGTCGGCGCTGAGCGCGAAAGACAGCGACCAGAACAACCGGACGTCGTCCGCCTCCCGCGACTGCGCCGGTTCGAGCACCGGACGGGCCGGGTGCGGTTTTGCCAGGCGGTCGAGTTCGGCTGCGGGATAGGGGCGTTCGTGCTCCGGCAGGTAGGCGACGTCACCGGCGAGGACGGACGGCTCTGTCGCCTCTTCCATCGCCGAGGCATAGGTACCGATCAGGCCGGGCGACGGAACGCAGTCGACGTCCAGGAAGACCAGCGCGGTCGCACCACGGGAGATGGCGGTCTGCGCGGCACGATTGCGGGCCGCTGCCAGCGGGAGCGCTCCATCGACCGTGGGTAGGTGTTCGACGATCGCACCGGGCCAGGCGTCCTGAGCCAAGTCTTCGATGTCCGGATCACTCATCGCAACGACGATCACCATGTCGGGCGCCCGGTCCGAGCGCCGGCAACCCGCCAGCAGGCCACGCAGGTGATCGTGGCGGCCATGCGCGATCGTCAGCACGGCAACTGTCATGGAAGGTTCACGATCGGTCCGCCAAAGCCTCGACGGCGGCCGCGAAGTCCTGTGCACCGTGGCCGGTGCTCCAGCGTGACCAAGCGTCCCCGCCTTGCGTGCGAGCCTGTCGGAGCAGGGCCGGCCATTCCCCGGACGAGGGCCAGTCGTCGACTGCAGGCACGATCCCCAGGCGACGCAACGCACCGACGGTCGCGAGTTGTTCGTCGTGCGGACGCTCGGTGGCGACCACGACGGCGGGTTTGCGTGCTGCCGCCACCTCGGCCACGGCGTTCTGCCCGGCGAACGTGACCACGACGTCCGCCTCGGCGAGTTCTCGCCACAGATCCTCGCTCGCCGGCCAGTCCCCTCCGCGAGCGACCCAGTCCCAACCTGTTGCCGCAGCAGCTTGCTGGATGTCGTTGTCGGTCAGCGAGATTCCCCCGCCACCGCAGACGACGAGCACTCGCCCGGACTGCACTTCGACATCCGGCGACCGCTCCCCGTCGAAGCGGGAAACCCCGCCGACGTTGACGATGCGGTCGGCGATCGAGGGACTCACCTCATGAGCACCCGCCGGCCAGAGCCCGATGAGCAGGTCGGCCAGGTCATAGGCCATCACGTGGGGGCGGTCCGACCGGACGCCGGGCATCACGATCGTCGCGGTCGGCACACCGAGCAGCCGCGACAGTGCAGTCACCTCGGCCGACACGTCCACGACCATTGCGCCGGGACGTTCGGCATCGATCCAGGCCGCGATCTGTCCCATCCGCTCCTGGTAGCCCTCGACGGTGAGCGGCGCCCAGTGCAGCGCGCCGCGAACAGTCGGATCAGGGTCCGGATCGGGACCAACGTCGTGCGCCAGCTCCACCCAATCCCCCTGCCACCCGGGCGGGGCCGGCAGACAGGAGAAAGCAGTCACAGGTTGCGTCAGGTGCGCAGCGACTGTAAGCAGGCGCTGCAGATGTCCGCTCCCGTGATGGTGCACGTACCAACCGATCACGCTCGTTCGACCATCCGTTCGTAGACGCCGATGTACTCCAGACCACCGGGGAACGGCTGCGCGATCGGCTGGCGCGCGGCGGCGATCACGGCGACACGCATCTCAGTTCCCCAGGGCCGCGCTGTAGATCTTCACGTGCGCGTCCGCCAATCGGTCGCGCTGCAGGCGTCGCTCGGCCGAGGTCATCATCGGGTGGTTGCCGCGGCTGTCGTAGGCCGAGCGCAGCGCGGACTGCACGCTGTGCACGTCGAGCCCGAACTCGTCCCAGCGGTAGACGAAGCAGTCGAGTTGATCGGCGTAGTACCCGCAGTCGGGAGCGAGCACGCCGGTACCCAGATCGTGGCAACCTTCCGCCCACCCCGAATGCGTGCCATGCCGGTAGGGCAGCACCGACAGGTCGAGGCAGCGCAGGTAGTCGCGCAGTTCGTCGTGGGTGAAGTAGTCGTGCACCTGCAGGTCGAGCAGCCCGTCGGCGTGGGCCCGCCGCAGGTAGGTCGCCAGATCGTCGTCGTACCGGTCGTACCCCGGCGTCATGATGTCGGTGTGCGCATCGACCCGCAGCTGCGCTCCGGGCAGTTCGGGCAGCGTCTGCACGATCGCGCGGATCACCGGTTCGGGCTCCATGCACGCCCGCAGGCTCTTGCAATGGACGCCGACGAGGAACTCGTCCTTGCCGGGTCGGACGCGTCCGACCTCGTCGAGCTCGAAGACGTGCGGATGGTGCAGCACGTGGGCCTTACGACCCCAGCGATGCTCGATCTCCCTGGCAGCGCCCGGCGTGAGCGTGATGAGCTCGCTCGCCGCAGGGACGAGCACGTCGAGCTGGGCGTCGTGCAGCTCGGTGGTTTCGTGATGGGGATTGCGCAGGTCGTGCACGGTGAACACCAGCGGCCGCCCGGCCGTTTCCAAGGCGTCGGCCAGCTTCTGGAGATCCTCGGGGCTGCGCGCATCGAAGCCGAAGTGAATGTGCATCAGGTCGAAGTCACCGCTGTGCGCGGCGACCCACTCGGGATCAAGCATCACCGGTGGCCACCAGCGACCCGGTTCCTCGGACGGCGGATCCGGCAGACGGACGACTCCGTCATCGTGCCCGGACGGGGCGAGGTGACGGATGTAGACGTGATCGGCCGGCACGGAGGCAACCCGCATCGGCCCGCGCGCGGCAGGCTCCACCCTCGTGACATTAGCCGCGCGTCAAGACCGCCAGGCACACCCTGTTGGGTGCCCGGTCTCGTGCGGCCCTGCTGCCTGCGTCGTCAGCGCTCCGTCTGATCACGCCCGGGCTCGAGGTTCCTGGAAGCGGCCTTCGAGCCGAGTGTGGTCAGCCGTGTCAGCACACGCCGCGCCCTCGGGGAGAGCATCGGCTCGACCCGGTGTCCGGGAAGCACCTCGGTGTGCCCGCTCGGTGCGTCCGGCAGAGCGCGTCCGACGACGCCGAGCAGACGCTGCGTCAGCCCCGGAGCGAGCCCGTGGACGCGCGTACCGACCTGCGCGAGCGGGGTGAACGTGACGAACGGGCGTCCGCGCAGCAGGCTGTCGACGATCTTGCGTGCCGCGCGGTCGGCGTCGATCGCGAGCAGCGGTGCCGATGCCCCGGCCGCGAACCAGGCGTACTCCTTGGCGTGGTCACCCTTGAACTCCGCAGCCAGGTGCGAACCGACCCGCATCAGCCCGGGGGCGACGCTGGTGACCGTGACTCCCGTGCCGGAGAGTTCGGCACCGAGTCCCTGGGAGAAACCGAAGGCACCGAATTTCGCTGTGCTGTACGGCAACAGATGCGGCGCGCTGACCTGGCCGCCGACCGAGGACACTACACCGAGTCGTCCGTGGCCGCGTCCGGCCATGCGATGGGCGAGCGGCATGCAGAGATTGACCGGCCCCCAGAGCATCGTGTCGATCGCGTCCTCGAACTGCTCGCGCTCCCACTCCTGCCAGGGACCGACTTGGATGATGCCCGCGACATGCAGCGCGACCTCGATCGGCCCGACGGTCCGTTCGACCTCGTCGATCAGATCGTCCACCGCATCACCGTCACGCGCATCACAGGCTCGGGCGTGCAAATGCTCGCGCGAAAGGCCTTGTGCGGCAAGGTGATCGGAGGCCTGCTCGCAACTCTCCAGCGAGCGCGACGCGAGCACGACGTCGTACCCGCGCCTGGCAAGTTCGCCCGCGCACAGCAAGCCAAGACCGCGGGAGGCGCCGAGGACGAGCGCGACCGGCCCCGGCGCCTGCCCGATCACGGCGTCAGCACCACCTTCAGGCACTCATCCTCCTTGTCACGGAAGACGCGGTACATCTCCGGAGCCTCGTCGAGCGAAACGCGGTGCGTGGCAAGCGTTTCCAGACCGAGGACGTCGTCGTCCTGTTCGACCAGGTCGTACAGCTGGTCGGTCCACTGCTTGACGTGGCACTGCCCCATCCGCAGAGCGATGCCCTTGTCGAACATGTCCATCATCGGCATCGGGTCGACCGCGCCGCCGTAGACGCCGCTGATCGAAACCGTGCCGCCGCGTCGGACGGCGTCGATCGCACCGTGCAGCGCGGCGAGCCGGTCGATGCCCAAGTTCTCGATCATCGGTTTCCCGACCGGCTTCGGCAGACGCGCTGTTGCCTTGATGACGGCCTCCGAGACGGGGTTGCCGTGTGCCTCCATGCCGACTGCGTCCAGCGTGCCGTCCGCGCCGCGTCCGTCGGTGAGGTCACGCACCGCGTCCCCGACGTTCTTCACCTCGTCCAGGTCGATGACCTGGGCACCGGCCGCCGCGGCGACGGCCAGACGGTCTGCCACCCGGTCCACGGCGATGATGTTCTCGATGCCCATCCGGCGGGCCGAGCGCACCGCGAGCTGACCGACCGGACCAAGACCGAAGACGCACAGCGAACCGCCCTCGGGGACCTCGGCCCACTGCACTCCCTGCCAGGCCGTCGGCAGGATGTCGGAGAGGTACAGGTAACGCTCGTCCGGGTGGTCACCGGTGATCTTGATCGGCCCGAAGTCGGCATGCGGTACGCGCACCCGCTCGGCCTGGCCGCCGGGCACCTGGCCGTAGAGGCTTGTGAAGCCGAACAAGCTTGCGCCCTTGCCCTGATGGGTGTTCTGCGTGGTTTCGCACTGAGCGAAGAACCCACGCTCGCACATCCAGCACTTGCCGCAGGAGATGTTGAACGGCACCACGACCCGGTCGCCGACCTGCAGGTTGGTGACCGCGGACCCGACCTCCTCGACGATGCCCATGAATTCGTGGCCGAGTACGTCGCCGGGGGTGAGGAACGCCGCCAGGACGCCGTACAGGTGCAGGTCGGAGCCGCAGATCGCCGTCGAAGTGACGCGCACGATCGCGTCCGTGGGGTCCTGCAACACCGGGTCGGGGACCTCCTTGATCTGCACGTCGTTGATGCCTTGCCAGGTCAATGCCTTCATCGAGTTTCCTTCGGTGGAATTCGGATTTGGGGGGGGGGTGTGTGTGGATCGGGTCAGAAGACCGGCTTGCCGCCGGTCACGCCGAGCACCGTGCCGGAGACGTACGACGCCTCGTCCGAGGCCAGGAAGACGTACGCCGCTGCGACCTCGATCGGCTGGCCCGGGCGTCCGAGCGGGGTATCGCTGCCGAAGCCCTCGACCTTGTCCTTCGCCATCGTCGCCGGGATCAACGGCGTCCAGATCGGGCCCGGCGCAACGGCATTCACCCGCGTGCCCTTCGGACCGAGCTCCTGAGCGAGGTTGACGACGAGGTTGTTCAGCGCCGCCTTGGTCGCGGCGTAGTCGAGCAGGTGGTCGGTCGGCGCATAGGCCTGGACGGACGTGGTCACGATGATCGTGCCGCCGTCCTCCAGCTGCGGGGCGAGAGCCTTGATCAACCAGAACGGTCCGAAGACGTTGGTCTCGAAGGTGCGCTCGATCTGGTCGTCCGGGAAGTCCAGCAGTTCGTCGTGGGTCATCTGATAGGCAGCGTTGCAGATGAGGATGTCGACACCGCCCATGTGCTCGACCGCCACGTCGGCCAGTTCTTGGTTGGCTTCTGCGGTACGCAGGTCCGTCGAGTGCAGGGTGGCCGAACGCCCCTGCGCTGCAACGAGTTCAGCGGTCTTCATCGCGTCGTCCTCCTCCTGCGGCAGGTGGGCGATGACCAGGTCGGCGCCCTCCTTCGCGAAGGCCACGGCGATGGCACGGCCGATGCCCGAGTCGCCGCCGGTCACCACCGTGCGCTTGCCCTCCAGGCGTCCGCGGCCGGTCCACGAGTCGGCTCCGTGATCGGCCTGCGGGTTCAGGTCCGCGTCGCTGCCCGGCCACTCCTGCTGCTGACCGGGCACCTTCTTCGGACGGTCGTTCGTCATCGCGGTCTCCTTGGCGTCCGATGGCGGTTTGTACCGACGTTATACGCCGGCACCGCACGACGGCACACCCGCAGGGACCGCGTCGACTCACGGATGTGCCGCTCGGGTGTCATCACGTTCGGGGTGTCGAAGTCTCGAATGTCATGACACTCGCGTCAGCGATAATCGCCGGATGAAGCGACTGCCAGGGATCCGTCCCACCCGACGGATCATCGCGATCGCAGCCGCCATCGCTCTGCTGGCGGTTGCCGCGATCGTCGGCGTGTACCTGCGTGACGACGACCCTGCCGACGCAGTGCGGCGCACCGACACCGTGCTCGACACCGGTGGGGCGCGCATCGACACCTCGTGGTTCACCCCGAAGGACGCCGGTGGCGGTCGCCCCACGGTGCTGCTCGGGCACGGGTTCGGCGGCAACAAGACCGATCTGCTGCCGCAGGCGCAGCGACTGGTCGGCGAGGGTTACAACGTGCTCACCTGGTCGGCCCGAGGGTTCGGACGATCGACCGGACGCATCTCCCTCAACGCCCCCGGCGCCGAGGTCGCGGACGTCTCCACGTTGCTGGACTGGGTGGCGAAGCAGCCGAACGTGCTGTTGGACAAGGCAGGCGACCCCCGCGCGGGTATGGCAGGCGGGTCCTACGGCGGCGGCATCGCACTCATGACCGCGGCCCTGGACCACCGAGTCGACGCGATCGCGGCGTCCATCACCTACTGGGACCTGGCCGACGCACTCGTACCGAACGGGGTCTTCAAGAAGACCTGGGCGGGCGTCTTCTTCAACAACGGCGGCGGGTGCGCGAAGTTCGACCCCGCACTGTGCGCCGCCTACACCCGCATCGCCGAAACCGGGCGGGCGACCGCGCCCGACCTGAAACTGCTGCGCGACCGCAGCCCCGTTGCGGTCGGCGACCGGATCAAGGCACCGACGCTGCTGTTGCAGGGACAGAGCGACTCGCTGTTCCCGCTCGATCAGGCCGACCGCGCGGCACGACGAATCGCCGGGAACCGAACACCTGTCGCCGTCGACTGGATCGCCGGCGGACACGACGGCGGCGATGCTGAGACCGACCGGGTCGAGCAACGGACGCTCGCGTGGTTCGACCAGCACCTCAAGCGCGAATCCGGGAACGACACGGCCGCGTTCCGGGTCAGTCGTCGCGCCGGCACCAACACGCAGAACGGCAGTGCGCTGCTGCGTGGTGCGAGCCGGGCTCAGTACCCGGGCCTGCTCGGCACGAGTTCGAACACGATCGCGCTGACCGGGCGTCCACAGAGCTTCGCGAACCCGCCGGGCGGCCAGCCGGCCGATGTCAGCAGCCTGCCGGGCACCGGCGCATTGGGGGACGCCGGCGAGGTCTTCGACCTATCGCTGAACTTCCCCGGCCAGTCCGCAGCCTTCAGCAGCGCGCCCCTCACCGAGGCCGTCACGGTCACCGGGACTCCCCGCGTGCGGCTGAAGGTGGGTTCGTCGACACCCGAAGCCGTGCTGTTCGTGAAGCTCTACGACGTCGGTCCCGGACGTTCGCAACCGGTGTTGCCGGCCCGCCTGGCCACCCCGATCCGGGTCGAGACGGGCGGGTCGGAGCGGGAGGTCGAGGTGACGCTTCCCGCGATCGACCGCCGCTTCGAGACCGGGCATCGCATACGGCTGGTGGTCTCATCCACCGACATGGGATACGCGACACCGGCGAAGGCCGCGACGTATCGGGTGTCGATTGCGGGCGCCCTCACCGTCCCGGTCGTCGGTTCGTTCGAGACCACCGCCGAACCGCTGCCCACCTGGGTCTGGCTGCTCCCGTTGCTGGCGCTGCTCGCAGCCGGTGCGATCCTGTTCGGCCGGCGCCGCAGAACCACCGCCGAACAGGTCGAGGAGGAACTCGCCGACGTCCCGCTGCAGATCACCGGTCTGACCAAGGCGTACGGCGGCAACAACCAACTGTCGGTCGACGACCTGTCGTTCACCGTGGAGCGCGGGCAGGTGCTCGGGCTGCTCGGCCCGAACGGCGCCGGCAAGACCTCGACACTGCGCATGCTGATGGGTCTGACCATGCCGGACGCCGGCGAAATCCGGGTGTTCGGTCGTCCGATCCAGCCCGGCGCGCCGGTGCTCACCCGGCTCGGCGCGTTCGTCGAAGGCCCCGGCTTCCTGCCGCACCTGTCCGGACGTGCCAACCTCGACCTCTACTGGCAGGCCACCGGGCGGCCGGCGCAGGAGGCTCACCTGGACGAGGCGCTAGAGGTCGCCGCACTCAGCGACGAGGCCCTCGCGCGTCCCGTCCGCACCTATTCCCAGGGCATGCGACAACGGCTCGCGATCGCGCAGGCGATGCTCGGGCTGCCGGACGTGCTCGTGCTCGACGAACCGACCAACGGGCTCGACCCCGGGCAGATCCGGCAGATGCGCCAGGTGATGTCGGCGTACGCCGTCGGTGGCCGCACGGTGATCGTGTCGAGCCACCTGCTCGCCGAGGTCGAGCAGTTCTGTACCCATCTGGTCGTGATGGACCGTGGCCGGCTCGTGCGCGCCGGCACCGTGGCCGAGATCGTCGGCGACGGCCGACTCGAGGAGACCTTCCTGCGCATCGTCGCCGAAGGAGGCGCCCGGCAATGACCACCACGACACCACCCGCCCTCACCCCACTGGAGGGCCGGCACCCGTTCCCGATCACTGTCGAGTTCGCGCGGCAACTGCGGCGGCGCCGGACGCTGGTCGTCGCCGGCCTGCTCGCGGCACTGCCGGTGATCGTGATGATCGCTTTCCAGGTCGGCGGGGGTGGTGACGAGGAAGGCGGCGGTGGCCAAATGCGCATCCTGGACGTCGCCACCTTGTCCGGCCCGAACTTCACCGTGGCAATGTTGTTCCTGGCGTCCGGTTTCTTCCTGGTGATCCCGGTCGCGCTGTTCTTCGGCGACTCGATCGCCAGCGAGGCGAACTGGTCGACCTTGCGTTACCTGCTCGCCGCACCGGTACCCCGCACACGGCTACTGGTCGTGAAAGCCGTTGTCGCACTTGCATTCTCACTCGGCGCGATCGCACTCCTCGCCGTCGTGAGCTTCGTCATCGGCACCCTCGCGTACGGCACCGGACCGCTCGACCTGCCCACCGGCGCGCCGATCTCGTTCGGCGACGCAGCCGGCCGCAGCGCGCTGACCGTGCTCTACGTGATGCTCAGTCAGCTGACCACGGCCGGCCTCGCCCTGTGGCTGTCCACGCGGACCGACGCCCCCCTCGGTGCCGTCGGTGGCGCGATGGGACTGCAGATCGTGTGCAGCATCCTCGATCAGGTCAGCGCGCTCGGCGGGCTGCGCGAATTCCTGCCGGCGCACTGGGATTACGCGTGGTTCGACCTGATGCAACCCACGATCGACTGGAGCGACCTCGCCAAGGGTGTCGCGCTGTCGTTCAGCTACGGGATCGTGCTGTTCGCGCTCGCCGTCCGTGGCTTCGCCCGCAAGGACGTCGTGTCCTGATCGCTGAGTCGGTGGCCATCGCCGGACTTGGTGATGTACTGGCGCGAGGCCCTCGAGGGGAGCGGCCGAAAATAGGGAGAGATGTTCGACAAACTGTTCAACCGCGCGAAGTCGGAGCCGACGCACACGGCGTCGCGCACAAACGCGATCCGGCCCCGCCGCATCGTCGTCGTCGGGGCCGGTATCGCCGGGCTGGCGCTTGCGGCAGCTCTGGACCCGGCGAGCTTCGAAGTGAGCGTCCTGGAGGCCGAGCCCCAGCGGGAGACCTTGGGCGCTGCCCTCGGACTGTGGCCGGCCGCCCGTCGCGCACTGGCCGGTATCGGCGCTGCGATGGGTAGCGCCGACCGACCCCACAACGGGGCGCTGTTCACCGTGGGTGGGCGCCGGCTGGTCAGGTTGCCCGAGCCTGACATCCACCTCGTCCCGCGCCCGGCCCTCCTCGCCGCCCTGCGCCGAGCCGTACCGGCCGGCGTCCGGATCGAGCAGCAACTGGTCGAGGATCCCGCGCAGTTCGACGCCGACCTCGTGATCGGTGCGGACGGCATCCGCAGTCGGGTGCGTGGCCTGGTGCACCCCGCCGCCTCGGAGCGAGTGGAGTCGCCGTTCGTCACCATGCGCGGGCTGACGGACGACTTCAACCCCGATCGTTTCGGCGAATACTGGGGCCGCAGAAGGCTGTTCGGTGTCGCGTCGGTCACCGACGAGCAGGCGTACTGGTTCACGGCGCACCGCAGCACGATCGGTCCGGAGCCGTTGTCGAGCCACGAGGTTCTCGCTGAGGCCCGGGAGATCTTCGCGGGCGACGCGCCGGTTATCCGGCACACCCTCGACCGCTGCGGGAGCGACACGATCGCAACCCGGCTCTGGACCACCCCGCCGATGCCGCGCTACGTCCGGGATCGGTACGTCGTGATCGGCGACGCCGCACATGCGTCCCTGCCCAACTTGGGCCGAGGAGCCTGCGACGCGATCCTGGACGCCGTGACATTGGCGCACACGCTCAACCGCGGCGGGTCGCTTCGCGCCTGGCAGACGAGACGGCTGCCAGTGACACAAGCGGCGCGCCTGACGGCCGCGTCCCTGATGCGGGTGGCGACCGCCCTGTGACGAGTCCGGCGACGCCGAGCCCGGCAACGTACGCGCCGGCCGATTAACCTCTCGGGAGGAGTTCGCGGATGCGGACGAACGGGAACATCGCGGCTGCCGGCTGCGGTTGAACCCGAACGAGATTGCTCACAGCAGGACGAGGTAACCAAGTCATGAACGCAACCCGGCTCGGCAAGGCTGCCATCAGCGGCCCGGGCAAGGCGGCCCTCGGCACCGGTATCGCCGGAAGCGCGCTCACTGCGTTGTCCAGTGCGCCCGGGCAGATGGCGCACCTGTTCCGCCGTCGCTTCCCGACGGTGGCTGTCACCGGCATGACCGGCGTGGGCAAGACGCGCCTGGCCGACCGCCTCGCCAAGCACGCGAGCAGCGACGCCGTCGACGCAGGGTCCGCAGTGATGGAGCGTCGCACCAAGCATTCCTCACGGCTGCACGGCTTCCGATTCCGCGTCGTCCCCGGCGACAACGCGGCGACCCGGCTGGGCGCACTGGACGAGGTGTTCCATGACGATCCGGTGGACGGCGTCCTGCATGTGGTGGCCTACGGCCACGCGACGCCCCGACGCACCGGCGGCACCAGTGGCGCGGCCGAACAGCGCACGCGCGAGGAGCAGCTGGCTGCGGAACTGGAGGACTGGTCGATCACCGCCCACCGCATCGCCGCCATGTGCGTGCGTCGCGACCGCCCGGTCTGGTTGGTCATCGTCGTCACCAAGGCCGACCTGTTCGCGAACGACATCGACGCGGCCGTGCGTTACTACTCCCCCGGCAGTGGCTCGCCGTTCGCCGCCAAACTCGACGAGCTGCGTGCGCTCGCCGGTGGCGCCCGACTGTCGATCGATGTGCTGCCGGTCAGTGCCGAGAACGACTCCAAGAGTACGAAGGAACTGAGCAAGCTGCTGACCACCCTGGAGAACCGGATGGCGCAGCTGAGCGGTCACGTCTAAGGTTCCGGCGGCATTACGCCACCCGGGTTGCTAGTTTGTGCGGGTGCCAGCTGCTCCGATCACCCTAGCCCTCGTCAACGACTACGAGGTCGTCGTGGCGGGCCTTGCGCAATTGCTGCGCCCGTTCGAAGACCGCGTCCTGGTCGTCGACACGGAGGTGAGCGGCATCCCGGCCAATCCGGTGGACATCGTCATCTACGACACGTTCGCCGCACCCAACGGCAGCAACTCCCGCATCCACGGACTTCTCGCCTCGGCGAACGTGGGCAAGGTCGTGGGCTATTCCTTCAACGACAATCCGCAGGCGGCACGCGACAGCATCGCCAGTGGTGCAAAGGGCTACATCTCCAAGGCGGTCCCGGTCGAGCAACTGGTCGACGCCCTCGAACGCATCCATCGCGGCGAGACCGTCATCGCGCTGGGTGCCCCGGATGCACCGTCCATCATGGAGGAATGGCCCGGCCAGGGCGGCGGGCTGACCGCGCGTGAGGCCGAGATCATCGGGCTGATCACCCAGGGGTACTCCAACCAGGAGATCTCCCAGAAGTGCTACCTGTCGATCAACACCGTGAAGACGTACGTCCGCTCCGCCTATCGCAAGGCGGGCGTCGCCACCCGGGCGCAAGCGGTCGCATGGGCGATGCGCAACGGTTTCAACTCCGAACGCACGGCATCCTGAGGCCTCCCCCTCTCGGGTGATTCCTTCGTCCGGCACGAACCGCTCGTTCGGCTGGTCACATCGCACAACCTGCGCCCCATAGCGTCGAAGGCAGCACCCGGACCACCGTCGCCACGGCCCTCAACCCTCGGCGCGGTGTCGACGACATCAGGAGCAGGACATGTCCGACAAGAAGACCAACAAGTCCGACCAGCAGCTCGACGAGCGCGGCCAGGGCGGCGAGATCCACCAGCCGGTCGAGAACGGCCAAGTGTTGACCACCGCGCAGGGCGCCCCGATCTCCGACGACCAGAACTCACTGCGCGCGGGCGACCGTGGCCCGACGTTGATGGAGGACTTCGTCCTTCGCGACAAGATCTTCCACTTCGACCACGAGCGCATCCCCGAGCGCGTGGTCCACGCCCGCGGTTACGGCGCTCGCGGCACCTTCGAGTGCACCGACGCGCTGACCGACGTGACCAAGGCGGACCTGTTCGGCGAGCAGGGACGCAAGACCGAGGCTTTCGTCCGCTTCTCGACCGTCGCCGGCAACAAGGGGTCCTTCGACCTCGCGCGCGACGTCCGTGGCTTCGCGGTGAAGCTGTACACGCGAGAAGGCAACTGGGACATCGTCGGCAACAACATCCCGGTGTTCTTCATCCAGGACGCAATCAAGTTCCCCGACCTGGTGCACTCGGTGAAAGAAGCGCCCGACCGCGCGTTCCCCCAGGCCCAGTCGGCCCACGACAACTTCTGGGACTTCGTCTCGTTCACGCCTGAGTCGATCCACATGACCCTGTGGCAGATGAGCGACCGCGCCATCCCGCGCTCGTTGCGCTTCATGGAGGGCTTCGGCGTCCACACCTTCCGGTTCATCAACGCCGAGGGCAAGTCCAGCTTCGTGAAGTTCCACTGGAAGCCGGCGCAAGGTCTGCAGTCGGTCGTCTGGAACGAGGCCGTGAAGATCAACGGTGCCGACCCCGACTTCCACCGCCGCGACCTCTGGGACGCGATCACCACCGGCGACGCACCCGCCTGGGACCTCGCGGTGCAGATCTTCGACGAGGACTTCGCGGAGAAGTTCGAGTTCGACGTGCTCGACCCCACGAAGATCATTCCCGAGGAGCAGGTGCCGCTTCGGGTCGTCGGACGCCTGACCCTCGACTCCGTCGTCGACAACGACTTCGCGCAGACCGAGCAGGTGGCTTTCCACACCCAGAACCTCGTGCCGGGAATCGACGTCAGTGACGACCCGCTGCTGCAGGGCCGCAACTTCTCCTACCTCGACACCCAGCTCAGCCGCCTGGGAAGCACCAACTTCACCCACCTGCCGGTGAACGCACCGCGGTGCCCGGTGATGAACTTCCAGCGCGACGGTCACATGCAGACCACCGTGGCGAACGGCCGGGCCAACTACGAGCCGAACAGCTGGACCGGTGACGAGCGCGGCCCGCGCGCGGACACCGAGGGCGGCTTCCGTTCCTACCAGGAGCAGGTCAGCGGGCCCAAGGTGCGCCACCGCTCGGAGACCTTCGCCGACCACTACAGCCAGGCGCGGGTGTTCTGGATCAGCCAGACGCCCACCGAGCAGGACCACATCGTCGCGGCGTACACCTTCGAGCTCGGCAAGTGCGAGCGCGAAGCGGTGCGTTCGCGGGTGGTTGCGCATCTGCGCAACGTGGACGAGGAGCTCGCCTCGCGGGTCGCCGAAGGCCTCGGGCTCGACCTGCCGGACGCCGCGGAGGCTGCGATCAAGCCACGTACCGATCTGCCCGGCTCGGACTCACTGAGCATCCTCAAGAACGGCCCGAAGTCGTTCGCCGGGCGCAAGCTCGGCATCCTCACCAGCGAGGGCGCGGACGCGTCCGTGATCAACGCGGTGAAGGACGCGGTCACCGCGGTCGGCGGCAAGGTCGAGTTCATCACCCCGACCATCGGTGGAGTGACCTTCAGCGACGGCACCAAGCAGTCGGGCGACCAACACGTGCAGGGCGGCCCGTCGGTGCTCTACGACGCCGTCGCGGTCATCCCGGGCAAGGAGTCGGTGGCCGATCTGGCGAAAAAGGCGAGCGCCAAGGACTTCGTGACGGACGCGTTCGCGCACCAGAAGTTCATCGGCTACACCGCCGACGCAAAGCCGTTGTTCGAGGCGGCCGGCCTCGCCGACCAGCTCGACAAGGGCTGCATCGAGTTGGACGCCTCGTCCGGCAAGAAGTTCGTCGACGCGTTGAAGCCGATGCGTGTCTGGGATCGCGACGTCGAAGCCTGATCCGCACCGAACGCAGAACGCCCGGCCACTTCCGTGTGGCCGGGCGTTCGTGTCTGTATTCGGCTGCTTCAAACCACCACAACGGTGGTCGAGTAGGTACGAGGCGCTAGCCGAGGACCGCGATCGAGACCCGGTGAGATTCGCTGGGACTCGGCGATACTCAGTCGTTGTCGCCGCCGGTGGTTTGCGGGCCGCCCTTCGACTTCCCGGTGTCGCCGGAGTCGGACCAGACCCAGTCCTGCACCTCGTCGATGTCCTCGCCGTACTCGTAGGCGTGCATACGCGCCTCGAGGCGGGCGTCCTGCATCTCCTGACGAAGACCGGCGTACCGCGAACTCAGGCCGGGCACGCGGTCGAGGACGTCGATCACCAGGTGGTAGCGGTCCAGGTCGTTGCGCATCACCATGTCGAAGGGCGTCGTGGTGGTGCCCTCCTCCTTGAACCCGCGCACGTGCAGGTTGTCGTGACCGTTGCGGCGGTAGGTCAGCCGGTGGATCAACCACGGGTAGCCGTGGTAGGCGAACACGATCGGGGTATCCGCGGTGAAGATCGTGTCGAACTCGCGGTCGGACAGTCCGTGCGGGTGCTCGCGCGCGTCCTGCAAGCGCATCAGGTCGACGACGTTGACCACGCGCACCCGCAGATCCGGGATCCGCTCGCGCAGGATCTTCGCTGCGGCCAGCACCTCGATCGTCGGGATGTCACCGGCACAACCCAGGACAACGTCCGGGTTCTCACCCGGCTGTTCGGTACCGGCCCACTCCCAGATGCCGAGGCCGCGCGTGCAGTGCTTGATCGCCTCGTCCATCGACAGCCACACCGGACCGGGTTGCTTGCCGGCGACGACGACGTTGACGTACTGCGTCGTGCGCAACACGTGGTCGAACGTCGACAGCAGGGTATTGGCGTCCGGCGGCAGGTAGACCCGGACGATCTCGGCCTTCTTGTTGACGACGTGATCGATGAAGCCAGGATCCTGGTGACTGAAGCCGTTGTGGTCCTGGCGCCACACATGCGAACTGAGCAGGTAGTTCAGCGACGAGATCGGGCTGCGCCAGGGAATCTCGTTGGTGACCTTCAACCACTTCGCGTGCTGGTTGAACATCGAGTCGACGATGTGGATGAACGCCTCGTAGGAGGACATCAGCCCGTGGCGTCCGGTGAGCAGGTACCCCTCGAGCCAGCCCTGGCACTGGTGCTCCGACAGCATCTCCACGACCTTGCCGACCCGCGCCATCGGGTCGCCCTCGTCGTTCGGTTCGTAGTCGCCGAGCCACTGCTTGTCGGTCGACTCGTACACGCCCTGCAACCGGTTGGACGCGGTCTCGTCCGGACCGAAGATCCGGAAGTTGTCGGGGTTGTCCCGCATGACGTCGCCCAGCCAGGTGCCGAGCACCTTGGTGGCCTCCGCGATCTCGCCCCCCGGCTCGGAAACCTTCACCGCATGATCACGGAAATCGCTGAGCTTCAGGTCGATTCGCCGCAGACCACCGTTGGCGTAGGTGGACGCGCCCATCCGGAGTTCGCCCTCGGGCGCCAGAGACGCGATGTCGTCCAGCAGCCGTCCCTCGTTGTCGAAGAGCTCGTCCGGACGGTAGCTCGACAGCCAGTCGGACAGATCCTGCAGGTGCTCGTCGGTGTCACGCGCACTCGACAACGGCACCTGGTGACTGCGCCAGTGACCCTCGGTAACCTTGCCGTCGATCTTCTCCGGACCGGTCCAGCCCTTCGGCGTGCGGAAGACGATCATCGGCCACATCGGACGCTCGGCGTTCTGCGCGCCCTGCTTCTCGGCCTTCGCCTTGATGCCGGCGATCACGTCCATCACCTCGTCGAGCAGCTCGGCGAACCGGCGGTGCACGGATTCCGGAGCCTCGTCGTCGAACCCGGCCGTGAACACGTACGGCGTATGTCCGTAGCCGCGCATCAATGCGTCCAGTTCGTCCTGCCCGATGCGGGCGAGCACGGTCGGGTTCGCGATCTTGTAGCCGTTGAGGTGCAGCACCGGAAGTACCACGCCATCGGTCGCCGGGTTGGCGAACTTGTTGCCGTGCCAGGACGTGGCCAGCGGTCCGGTCTCCGCCTCGCCGTCACCGATCACGGTGAAGACGAGCAGGTCCTTGTTGTCGAACGCGGCACCGTAGGCGTGACTCAAGGCGTAACCGAGCTCGCCTCCTTCGTGGATCGAACCCGGTGTCTCAGGAGCCACGTGTGAAGGGATTCCACCAGGAAAGCTGAACTGCTTGAACAGTTTTCGCAAACCGTCGGCGTCCTGGGAGATCTGCGGGTAGCGCTCGGAGTAGCTGCCCTCGAGGTAGGTATTGGCGACCAGACCCGGGCCACCGTGACCCGGACCGGTGATGAACAGCGCCGGTTGCGAACGCTCGTCGATCACTCGGTTGAGGTGTGCGTACAGGAAGTTGAGACCGGGAGTCGTCCCCCAGTGGCCGAGCAGCCGCGGCTTGACGTGGTCCTTCGACAGCGGCGTGCGCATCAGCGGGTTGTCGAGCAGGTAGATCTGCCCGACCGAGAGGTAATTGGCCGCCCGCCACCACGCGTCGATGCGCTGCAGGTCGGCCTTGTCGAGCTTCTTGACCCCGGTGTCGTTGCGAGTGTTCCAGACGTGGTCGGTCATGGCTGCCTTTCACGGGCTGTTTTTCGTACAGAGTCTGTTCTCAACGCTAACCACGAACGCCCATCCGAACAGGCCCGCGACCGAGCGATTTCTCGGGGCGACGACGAATGCCGCACCCGATCGACGGCTGCGGCGTTCGTGAGTCTCGGTGACGTCAGGCGCGCAGCCTGCCGGTCAGCTCGACGACCTGGTCCAGGACACTCTTCAGCTCTTCGGCGCGACGCTCCTGCGGACGGAACCCGTCCTCACCGAACTCGGTGAACAGCGACAGTGACACCTGCGCGCGGACGACATGCGCGTGCAGGTTGGCCATGATCACACGCCACGCTCGACCCCGCCCGGCGAGGCGAAGTCTCCATGTGCGACTGTGTCGCATATGGAGATCGATCGGGTGCGCGCATCGAACGCGCCCGCACGCACCGCGCTCGGGGTCGACCGCTCACACCGCCGGTACCGCGCCTGGCTGATCGGACTCTGTTGCGGTCTGCTTGCCACCAGCCTTGCCGCGATCGCCCTCGGTGCCGTCACCACACCGGTCAGTAGCATCGTCCGGATCATCGGTCACCACACAACCGGCACCCCGGCAACGGCCACGTGGAGCCCGGCGCTCGACGCAATTGTGTGGGAGGTCCGGTTGCCACGCATCGTGCTCGGCGCCGTTGTCGGAGCCGGCCTGGCGATCACCGGCGCGGTGCTCCAGGCGATGGTCCGCAACGTACTGGCCGATCCCTACCTGATCGGCATCAACTCCGGTGCGTCGACCGGCGCCGCCGCTTCGATCCTGTTCGGTATCGGCGCCGGCATGGGCGAGTACGCGTTGCAGGGCAGCGCCTTCGCCGGCGCGCTCGCCGCAGCGTTCCTGGTCTTCTTCATCGCCCGCGGCACATCGCGGGTCACCTCGGTGCGGCTGATCCTGGCCGGGGTCGCGGTGGGTTACGCACTGTCCGCGCTGACCAGCTTCCTGGTGTTCGCGTCCGGGTCGGCCGAAGGCGCTCGGTCGGTGCTGTTCTGGCTGCTCGGTTCACTCGGCCTGGCCCGATGGGACGTTGCGCTTGCGGTCGTCACCGCGGTGGTCATCGGTACCACCGCATTGCTGATCGTGTGGTCGCGCCGCCTCGACGCACTGGCCATCGGCGACGAGACCGCGCTCACCCTCGGCATATCCCCCAGCACGTTGCGCTCCAGGCTCCTGGTCGTCGTGTCGCTGAACGTCGGCGCCGTCGTGGCGGTGTCCGGGAGCATCGGTTTCGTCGGGTTGGTCGTGCCTCACCTGGCCCGTCGCGCGGTGGGATCGAACCACCGCCACATGCTTCCTGTGGCAGCCCTGATGGGGGCGATCCTCCTGGTGCTCGCCGACCTCGTCGCCCGAACTCTGTTGCGCCCGCAAGAGATTCCGATCGGCATCATCACCGCTCTCGTCGGGGCACCGTTCCTGCTCGTGCTGCTGCGCCGGATGACCGCAGCCCACTGATTCCCGACCACTAGACCCCGACAGAAGCGAGAGGAAATGCATCTCCCACCCAGCCGCCGTTCGCTGATGCCCGCCGTCGTCTGCACTGCCGCGCTCACCATGACCGCCGCGTGCGGCTCACCGGAGCCCACCAAGCAGGAGAGCCGCGCCGGCTATCCCGTCACGGTGTCGAACTGCGGCACCGATCAGAGGTTCGACGCGCCGCCCGAGCGTGGCCTGCTGCTGAAGTCGGCGTCCGTGCCCTACCTGGACGCCATCGGTGCCCTCGACCGCATCACCGCCAAGGCCGGTGTCTACCCGAAGGCCTATTACAACGCCGACACGAACGCTGCACTCGAGCGCATCCCTTCGCTGACGGACAAGATCGACTCCTCCGGCCACCTGCAGATCTCCAAGGAGACCGTGCTCGCGCGGTCACCCGACCTCGTCCTGGGCCACACCGACACCGTGAACCCGAAGACACTCGCCTCGACGAAGGTGCCGGTGTTGGAGGTCCCGGCCCTGTGCGAAGGTGCGAGCAAGCCACCGACCTTCGACGATGTGTACGCCGAACTCCAGACGTACGGCAAGGTCTTCGGCAAGCAGCAGCAGGCCACTCGCGCGGTCACCTCGATGCGCGGCGAACTCAGCAAGATCACGTCGAACGTGCCCGACCGCAAGGGGGCAACCGCAGCCGTGCTGTACCCGACACCCGGCGGCGGCACCACGTACGCCTACGGCAACCGCTCGATGGCCGATCCGCAGCTTGCCGCCGCCGGTTTCAAGAACGTGTTCGCGGGTGTCGCCGAACGCGTCTTCGAGATCTCCCCGGAACAGTTGCTCGCCAAGAACCCCGACGTGATCGTGCTGCCGCACAACGAGGGCAACCCGCAGGAGATCGAACGGGCAGTGACCTCGCTGCCCGGTGCCGGACGGTTGGCAGCGGTGCGGAACAAGCGCATCCACGTCCAGCTGTTCAACTTCACCGAGCCGCCGTCGCCGCTTGCGATCACCGGACTGAAGAAGATCGTGAACGCCTTCCCCACCGTGCGATGAGTACGCGATGAGTACGCGATGAGTACGCGATGAGTACTGCGGTGGGCGCACTGCACGCGCGCGGGGTGCGCTTGGGTTACGGACGAACCGACGTCCTGCACGGGGTGGACATGGTCGCCCGCGAGGGGCGGGTGACCGGTCTCGTCGGCCCGAACGGCAGCGGCAAGACCACGCTGTTGCGGTTGCTCTTCGGCGCGCTGCGGCCGGCGGAGGGTGAGGTGCTGATCGGCGATCGGCCGCTCGCGCAGTTCGACCGAACCGAACTCGCGAGGTCGATGGCCGTTGTCGTGCAGGAGGATTCGGGCGACACGGCACTGAGCGTCGCCGAGGTGGTGCTGCTGGGACGGCTGCCGCATCATTCCGCGCTGGGCCGGTACAGCGACAGCGACCACGCAATCGCGCTGGACGCCCTGCGCCGCGTCGGCGCAGCACACCTGGTCGACCGCGACCTCAGCGAGTTGTCGGGCGGCGAACGGCAACGGGTGATGGTCGCGCGGGCGCTCACCCAACAGCCGCGCTACCTCCTGATGGACGAACCGACCAACCATCTCGACATCCACTTCCAACACGAGATCCTGCAGCTGACCGAGCTCAGCCAGACGGCCGTCGTCGTGCTGCACGACCTCAACCTGGCCGCTCGGTACTGCGACGATCTGGTGGTGTTGCAGTCCGGGCACGTGGTCGCGTCCGGAACACCCGAGGAGGTCCTGACCACCGAGTTGATCAAGGACGTCTACGGAGTGCGCGCCACGATCGTGGTCGACGACGGCATCCCGCAGTTCCTGTTCGCTCCTCGGTTCAGCCCTGCGGCGAACCACGGATGAAATAGGTCACCCCGAGCAAATATAGGTTTCCGCAACGTGCTGGGCAGCAGTACTGTTGCGCGGGCTCTGCGCGCCTCGCAGCCGCCCCTGCCACCCTCGAACGATGAGGAACTCATGTCTTCGGTTGCTCCGGAATATCCGGACAAGATCGACGGTGCCGTCCTGAAGATCGCAGGTGTCGTCGTCCTCGGCGCCATCATGTCGATCCTCGACATCACCGTCGTGAACGTCGCTCTCCCTGATCTGCAGACCACCTTCACCGGCGCCGACAACCCGCTGCCGTACGCCACGGTCGCGTGGACG
Organism: Yimella sp. RIT 621; assembly: GCF_004146205.1. Classification (NCBI taxonomy): domain Bacteria; kingdom Bacillati; phylum Actinomycetota; class Actinomycetes; order Micrococcales; family Dermacoccaceae; genus Yimella; species Yimella sp. RIT 621. The sequence goes on along the minus strand of NZ_SEIP01000007.1, from coordinate 26,305 downwards.
GTCACCGCCTACACGCTCGCCCTGGCCACCGTCATCCCGTTGACCGGTTGGGCCGCCGACCGCTTCGGCACCAAGCGTCTCTACCTGCTCGCGGTGGCGCTGTTCACCGCCGGCTCCGTGCTGTGCGCGATGGCGAACAGCATCAACATGCTGATCCTGTTCCGCGTGCTTCAGGGCCTGGGCGGCGGTCTGCTCATGCCGCTCGGCATGACGATCATGACCAAGGCCGCCGGCCCGAAGCGCATGGGCCGCCTGATGGCGATCCTCGGTGTGCCGATGCTGCTCGGTCCGATCCTCGGTCCGATCCTGGGCGGTTGGCTGATCGAGCACCACAGCTGGCACTGGATCTTCCTGATCAACCTGCCGCTCGGCATCGCCGCACTGGTGTACGCGTGGTGGGCGCTGCCGTCCGACTCCCCCGAGCCCACCGAGTCCTTCGACTTCGTCGGCATGCTGATGATGAGCCCGGGTCTCGCGCTCTTCCTGTACGGCATCTCCTCGATCCCGGAGGAAGGCACGTTCTTCTCGGCCAAGGTCATCGGCTTCGGCACCGTGGGTCTGCTGCTGCTCATCGCGTTCGTGATCTACAGCTTCAAGCCCGAGCACCCGCTGCTTGACCTGCGCCTGTTCGCCAACCGTCAGTTGACCGTCGCGACCATGACGATGTTCATCTTCGCGGCCGCGTTCTTCGGTGGCCTGCTGCTGGTGCCGACCTACTTCCAGCAGGTGCGCGGTGAGTCGCCGTTCGACGCCGGTCTGCTGGTCGCCCCGCAGGGCATCGGCGCCATGCTGACCATGCCGATCGCCGGTGCGCTCGCCGACAAGATCCCGGTCGGACGCATCGTGCCGTTCGGTCTGCTGGCGATCATCGGCGGCATGTTCGCCATGACCCAGGTCGACGGCGACACCTCGTACTGGGGCTACATCATCCCGGTGCTGTTCGTCATGGGTCTGGGCATGGGCGCGACGATGATGCCGATCATGACCTCGGCGATCAAGACGCTGACCCACCACCAGGTGGCCCGTGGTTCGACGCTGCTGAACATCACTCAGCAGATCGCCTCGTCCGTCGGTGTCGCGATCATGTCGGTCGTCCTCACCAACGGTCTGAAGAACGACAAGCTCGTCTCGCAGGCCCAGGGCTTCCAAGAAGCGACCAAGGGCACCAAAGACCCAGCCCTCATCCAGGCGACCCTGCCTAAGTTCCCGGCCGTCGCCGAGATCGTCGCGTCCGCCGGTTCCAACCCGGCCGCCGCTCAAGCCAAGCTCATGTCCGCAGTGTCGGACGCGATGGGCAAGGTCTTCGGCAGCACCTTCCTGGTGGCTGCGATCCTGGTGTCGCTCACGCTGATCCCGGCGCTGATGATGCCGCGCAAGCACGAGGAGTCGCACTTCGCGGACGACGCCGACGGCACCGCGCCGCCGGTCTTGATCCACTGATCGCTGAGATCATTCAACGAAGCGGGTCCGGGTCTTCCCCGGGCCCGCTTCGCTTTTCCGGCCCCGCTGAGCAGAATGGGGCCATGACCACACCCGGACCGCGCACCGACGCCGAGGTGCCCGGGTACCTGTCTCGCCTGGGTATCCCCGGCCTCGCCGACATCCACGTCCACTTCATGCCGGACGCGGTGCTGGACAAGGTGTGGGACTACTTCGATCACGCCGACACGAACTACGGGACGCCCTGGCCGATCACCTACCGGCTGCCCGAGGACGAGCGCATCGAGCAGCTGAGGACGCTCGGCGTCCGGTACATCCCCAGCCTGAACTACGCGCACAAGCCCGGGATGGCCACATGGCTGAACGAGTGGAACCGCGAGTTCGCCGGACGGGTGGACGGCGCGGTGCACAGCGCGACCTTCTACCCCGAGCCAGGCGCGGCCGCGTGCGTCCGGCAGGCGATGGACGCCGGCGCAAGGCTGTGGAAGGTGCACGTTTCGGTGAGTGCTTTCACGCCCGAGGACCCGCTGCTCGACGATGTGTGGCCGCTGATCGACGAGGCGGGAACGCCGGTCGTGATCCATGCGGGGTCGGGTCCGTTGGCGGGTGAGTTCACCGGTCCGGAGCCGGTGCGCCGGTTGCTCGAACGCCACCCGCGGTTGCCGTTGGTGATCGCCCATCTGGGGATGCCCGAGTACGACGCGTTCGCCGACCTGGCGCAGCAGTACGAACGGGTCCATCTGGACACGACGATGGTGGCGACCGATTTCACCGAACGCCTCGCTCCGCTGCCGGACGGCTACGTCGACCGGCTTGGTTCGCTGAGCGACAAGGTGGTGCTCGGCACCGACTTCCCGAACATCCCCTACGCCTACGCCCACCAGATCGAGGCCCTGGCCCGCCTGGACCTTGGTGATGAGTGGATGCGGAAAGTGCTGTGGCACAACGGTCATCGTCTGATGGGTGCCTGAACAAAGACTCAGGCCAATCGCCGTCATGGCCTCGCCCCGGGTCGCATCGTTGGCGATGCCCGACTGGAGCGCGGACGGCTTGGATGTCACCGAGTACCTGATCCCATCGTCCGAGGTGCGGCTGCCGTTGCACCACTGAGGGGACGGCGAGGTCGTCCCGTTCGCGCACCTGGTGCTCAACTCCGTCCGGTTGCCCGCCGCGAGCGTTCCCGAGTACACCTCTGGTGGGCACCAATTCGTCGGTCTCGCAGGCGAACTCAGCCCCCCTTTGTCTCGCTGATCCTTTCGTCAACCGGTTGACGTGCTGCTCGGCGCACTCGTCGCGGGCTGCGCCCCTGCGCCGAGATCTTCGATCGTGACGTTCGTTCCGGCGTCCATGGTCGGGGTGGCCAGTTCGATACGTCCGCCGCGAGGCAACCGGAAGTTCTCCTTGGCGTCGCCCATTCCGTCGCCGTCCTGGTAGAACGATCCGGTGCTCTTCAGATGGACGGAGCGCTCGCGCACCTCCACCGTGAAGGTCACCACCTCTCCCATCGCCATCACCCTGAAGATGTCACCCGAACGGTACGCGGCGGTCGTGACCTTCACCGGCGCTTTGTAGCCCGGCGGCGGCGAGGTCCACCCGCTCCAGTCGCTCACTGAGACCTTCAGCGTGACCTCATCGTCCGACGGGGCTTCGCCACCCAGCCGGTCCAGTCCGTCGTCCTGGCACCCGGCGAGTGCGATCGGCAGCAGAAGTACGGCGCTCGAGGCGCGCAGCAGAGCCCTGCGAGAAGTGGTCATACCGGGTGGACGCCGACGTCCGGGGTCCTGTTCCCGCGCCGCGACAGTCGGCAGGATTTAGCCCTTGGAACTGACCGGCTAGGACGTCGTCCCTTCCGTCGCGGTCTTCTCGCCGTTCTACAGCGAGTTCGGCAAGAGCCTCACCTTCGGCGAGGACGTCTTCATCAACATCGGCTGCCGATTGTCCGAAACGCTATGGACCCTGCATGAGAGCTGGATGAAACGTGGATGAAGAGCTCCACCTACTCCAAACGGTCACGGACAGCCATAGGGTCGATCCGTGAATCAACGTGCATTCCGGATGGATGACCTTCCGGCTCCCGCGCCGTATCGCCTGCTCACGGGGTTGGTGATCCCCCGGCCGATCGCGTGGGTCAGCAGTGTGGACGCCGAGGGCCGACCCAACCTTGCGCCGCACTCGTTCTTCACCGTCGCGTCCGGCAATCCTCCGATCGTTCAGTTCACCTCGGTGGGTCGAAAGGACTCACTCAACAACATCGAGGCGACTGGTGAGTTCGTGGTCAACTTCGTGCCCCGGCGGTTACTGGAGCCCATGAACGCCACCGCCGAGTCCGCCCCGCCGCACGTCGACGAGTTCGAACTGGCCGGTCTCACCAAGACCCCCTCGCAGCAGGTGCGTCCACCTCGGGTCGCCGCATCGCCATCTGCACTGGAATGCCTGCTGCACAAGGTGATTCCCGTCGGAGACTCATTCCTCGTGCTCGGACGCGTGGTGTGCGCCTGGGTCGACGAGGACGTCCTGGACAACGACCGTCCGCGCGAGTGGAACCTCGATCCGGTGGCTCGCCTGAGCGGGTCCCGCTACGTCACCTACGGCGAGACGGTCACGCTGCGCCGTCCCGAGTAGTCAGCGCGACTGATCCTCCTATCGAGATCCGCGCGGATCAGGAGGCACGTAGATCTCGACACCCGCGCGTCTGGTCAGACATTCGGCGTCGTCCTTGAGTGACCTGAATCTGGTGAGCCTCTGGCTATCACTGACGCCGACCTAGCGTGGGGATCTTCCATCGATCGGATCAAGAGGCGGCACTGGTGGACGTTCATTCCTGGCTCATGGAGTCCGAGCCGTCTGGCAGGTCAAGCGCTGCTGCGGCCGGTCGCCCGAGCGGGGACCAAGGCCTCCGATATGGCGAAGGTGGAGATCTGTGACGGCGCGGTTCGCATGTCGTCCAGCGCACCGGGCCGGGCCTTCGCCGGAACATGAGCTGCGCCCGCAGCCCGTCCTGCCGGACGAACGAGGAGATACTTAGTGGGTTGCTCAATTACCTGAAGGGAATCTCGATGACCTCCGTACTGATGATTCTGTCCGCCGCCGACCACTGGACGCTCGAGGACGGCAGCAAGCACCCGACCGGCTTCTGGGCCGAGGAGTTCCTGGCGCCGTACAGCAAGTTCAAGGAGGCCGGCTGGGACGTCGTCGTCGCGACGCCCGGCGGGAAGAAGCCCACGGTCGACCAGACAAGCCTGAGCGTCAAGGGCGGTCTCCTGCCCAACAAGATCGACACGCTGAAGGAGGAACTCGCCCGTCTCGCACCGGTTCTCGACGCGCCGGAGAACCTCTCGAACGTCGACCCGGACGCGTTCGACGTGGTCTTCTACCCCGGTGGCCACGCCCCGATGGAGGACCTCGCGTACGACGAGGTGTCCGGCGCGATCATCCGGAAGCGTCTGGAGTCAGGCCGTCCGCTGGCCCTGTTGTGCCACGCGCCGGCCGCGATCCTCGCCGCTCAGAACGCCGACGGCACCTCGCCGTTCGCCGGTTACAAGATGACCGGCCTGTCGAACGCCGAGGAGACGCTCAACGGTCTCGCCAAGAAGGCGAAGTGGCTGTTGCAGGACAAGCTGGAGGAAGCCGGCGTGGAGTACGAGAAGGCCAAGCTGCCGATGCGTCCGCACGTCGTCGTCGACCGGAACGTCTACACCGGCCAGAACCCGCAGTCGTCCGAGGACCTCGCCGACCGCATCATCGCCGACGTGAGCTGATCGCGTTCGAGTACCGGGGCGGCCGCGTGGAACATCCAAGTGGCCGCTCTGCCGTACGGGCCGAGTGTTGAACCATGGCGCAGTGACGTCCTTCAGGCGGGAATCGTGACCACATGGGGGCGATCCTTCGGGGCGAGCCAGGTGTGAATGGCGCTGTCGAACGTCGCCAGCACCGTTCCACGGCTCGCCGCGAGGTTCACCAAGTGCAGATCGGTCACCTGACGATGTCCCATGAGAACCACCGGACTCACCACCGCTTCGACGAGGGTGGAGTCGTCGGGCTCCGGGTCGCGGTCAACGCATTCGGCCGTGACGAGGCTGCAACCTCAGTGGCCGCCGGGAAGAACGTCCTTCACCCGATCGAGCAACGACTTGTCCTCGCCGCCCTGCGCCCACGGCGGGTCGTGCGGAAGCGGACCCATCGGGTCGGCGTCCTTCGGCTCCGCCGTGCGCTCGGCCAGCGAACGCTGGATCGCCTCACGCATCGGTACCAAGCGGTGCCCTTCCGGCAGCAGTTCGCGGACCCCCGGCCCGCCGTCGCCACAAACCATGTCGTGGTGCAGGCTCTCGACCAGCGCTTCGACGGTCGGTTTCGGCACGTCGATCAACGTGGCGACGAGTGACCCCACCAGTCCGGTCGGCAGGAGCGGCACGGTGACCTGCGGTCGCTTGAGATCGGCGACGTCGGCGTAGAGGTCGAGCAGATCTGCGTACGGCATCGACTCGGGCCCGCCGACGTCGAAGTGACGCGAGGGGCCGTCGATCGTGAGTGCACCCACTAACGCCTGGATCGCGTCGACGACCGCAATCGGCTGCACGTCGGAGTTCATCCATTCCGGAACCGTCTGCAGCGGCATCCGTTCGCTGACCTGACGGATGATCTCGAACGACGTCGACGCGCTGCCCAGCAGCACGGCAGCCCGCAACGTGATCACGGTCGCCGGACTGGCGGTCAGGATTCGTTCCACTTCGAGGCGCGAGGTGATGTGCTCGGACAGTTCACTCTCGGGAACGTCGGGGACGATCCCGGACAGGTAGACGACCCGCTGCACACCGTGCAATTCGATTGCGCCGCGGACGAGTTCGGCAGCCTTGCGGTCGTTGTCGGCGAAGTCGTCGCCACCCATCCCGTGGATCAGGTAGTAGATGGCGTCGACGCCGACGATCGCGTTTTCCACGTCGCTCTGATCGAGCACATCCATCTCGACGGTCTCGACCTGATCGCTCCACCACGGGTGGACGTCCTCGTCCGCCGTCTTGGTGGTGCGGACATCGTGGCCCGCCTTCAGCAGTTCGGGCACCAGTCGTCCACCCACGTATCCGGTCGCGCCGGTCACAAGAATCTTCATCGTTCGTCTTCCTCTCGGTTCGGGTCGTGCCACGGGGTCCAGGCACGACACATCGCGACGCGGCGCCGCGTCCGAGCGGGGAGGACGCTGCTCGGCCTGTCACCGGCCGATCGAGCGGCACCGCTGTCACCGGATGCCGTCCGAGAGTGCCGCGCGGCACCCATCCGTCACCGTAGGGGACGCTGGCACCCGGCAAGGGTCAGCGCAGGTGCTTGTCCAGGTTGCGTGCGAAACCATTGCCCATCTGGGTCATCACGACGGTCATCGCGGTGCGGACCGCCGGACCCATGATCTTGGGGAAGGGCATTCGCGCGGTGATGTCGATGTCGATGCTCAGGTGCGTGCCTCCGTCGACGGGCGTGAGGGTGTAGATGCCGTCGACCGCAACGAGCTCGTCGCTTCGCGCGGGGTCGTGGGAGTAGGAGATCCCTTTCTTGGGATCGAAGTCCATGAGCGCGGTGAAGACCGGCTTGAACTTCTGGTTCAACACCGGGACAGAGGTCATCTCCCACAGCCAGCGGTCGCCGTCCGGGGTGATCCGGTGCACCAGCGGGGTCAGCTTCTGCAGGGTCTTCGCGTCGGTCAGCACCTCCCACAGAGCGTCGACGTCGTACGGCACGGTCTCCTCGGAGACATTGCGTGCGGAGAATGAGTTCACGGCGGAAGCCCTTCGGGACGGTGGGTGTTCCACACTAGGAGCTACCGACCACCCGAGGAGTTTGCAGCAGATGCGTCATTCGTCACGCCTGACCGAGATCGCGGGGCGCTTGAAACAGCTGCCGTGGCTACGCCCGGTGGACCGTGATCACTGGCAGACACCCGCCGAATTCCGCCGCCGCCAGCTCGTCTCGCTCGGCACGCTCGTCGTCGGCGCGCCGGTGTTGCGGACGGCGCTGCGCCAGCCACCCGGCAGCCGTTCCTTCCAGTTGTGGACCGTGGCGCTGGCCGGCGTCTGGACCGCCGGCGCGTTGGCGTCCGGACCGCTGCATGTCGGGCACTCCAACTCCTCGCGCGGGCCGGTGCGGCCGATCGTGCGTCCATTGGCGATCGGGTCGGCAGCGGTGGCGGTCTTCACTCTCGGTGGCATGGCCGTCGTGCAGATCCCCTTGCTGCGCAAGGAGATCGAGAGCGTCGTGCAGCACGCGCGGGTCGGCGACCTACGCATCGTGGTGCCGCTGACCATCGCAACGGGCGCCGCCGAAGAACTCTTCTTCCGAGGCGCGTTGTACGCAGCCACCCCGCAACCGCATCAGGTCGCGGTGACGACCGTCGTGTACGGCACGACCACCCTGGCGACGGGCAATCCGATGCTGGTGTTCGCGTCCGTGCTGCTGGGTGGACTCACCGGTGTTTCACGGCGCGTGACCGGTGGCGTGCTGTCCCCGATCATCGTCCACGGCACCTGGTCGACCGGGATGCTGGTGATCCTGCCGAAGCTGACCGAGCGGGCGGCCGCATGGGGCGAACTGCTGATGAGCCGCCGGTCGGGCCGATGATCCTGGTCACCGGAGCAGGCGGCTACATCGGTAGTCGTCTGGTACCACGGCTGCTGGCCGACGGACATCGGGTCCGCGCCACCTTCACCAACGTCTCGCGCGCGAATTCGCTGTGGTGGCACGAGGATCCGCGGGTCGAGACCGTGCAGATGGACGTTTTCGACTCGGCTTCCGTCGACGCAGCAGTGGAGGGTGTGGCGACGGCGTACTACTTGATCCACGGACTGGCTGATCGTGATTTCGAACGGCTCGATCGCCTGGCTGCGGAAACATTCGCGGAAGCAGCAACCCGCGCGGGTGTGGAGCGAGTGATCTATCTGTCGGGTCTGGTGCCCATGCTCCCGGCGTCCGAACTGTCGCCCCACCTTCGGTCGCGACTCGAGGTCGAGCAGGTGCTCACCACTCGTGCACCCTCGACGGTGACGCTGCGCGCAGCAATGGTGATCGGCGGTGGATCCACCTCACTGGAGATCATGCGCCAGTTGAGCAATCGCCTTCCAGCACAACCACTTCCGACGTGGATGAACTCTCGCCTCCAGCCGATCTCTGTTGTCGACGCGCTCGAAGCCCTGGTCGGCGCACTGGATCCGCGCGTGCCCTCCCGCTGGTACGACATCGGCGGACCCACCGCGATCGGATACGGCATGTTGCTGTGGGAGTTCGGCCGAGCCGCCGGCCTGCGTCGACGTCCGCGCGTGTTCGTGCCGTTCCTGCCCGAGCCGCTCGTCGCCGACCTCGCAGGCGCGCTCGTCGGCGCGCCGGGCTCGACGGTCGAAGCGCTCATCGACAGCCTCTCCCACGACATGGTCTGCGCCGATGACGACTTCGTGACCGACCTACTGCCCCCCGGATGGCAACTCATGCCCCTACGGGAGTCACTGCAGAGGGCGATCGTCGACTCCGATTCCGTTTGTGACCAGCGAGATCCGATGCAGCGTATGCCCCACGACGCAGCATGGACGGCGTCTTCGGACGGGATGGTCCGAGGGTTGACTCGAGGTTTGATTCGCCTGACGACGCGCTGACCGCTTCTCCCGTCCCGGCTTGCTGAAGGTGGGTCTGGGAAAGATCGCGCCGAATTCGTCCCGTCGTCCCTTGCCGGTCACAGCGCCGACGTCGCGCACATCGGGGTGGGTCAGTTGGGCATCCAGAGCGAGCAGTACATCCGCGATTACTGGGCCGATACCGTCCAAGCCGTCGGTGCCAGGGAAGCTGTGGACGCCCGCCACGCTTGATCGTCGACAGCACTCCCCGATTGCCGGGGATCTCCAACAGCTTCCGCAGCGCTTCGTCGCTCATTGCCTCACCATGGCCCCGGCCCGCAGAAGCGACCCGGAAATCGGATGCGCCCGAAACAGGGATGCGGTTGCATGGAGACATGACCAGCGAATCTCCGGCGCTCCACGAGCCGACCGTCAGCGAACTGCCGGACCTGCTCCACGCGCTGGCGTCCTGGCAACACGACGGGCTTCCTGTCCAGTTGCACCCGGCAGACCTGGGTTGGCAGTGGCGTTTCGGTGCGGAGCAGGTCGCACGGTCGATGCGGGTCTGGAGCATCGACAGCACTCCCGCCGCCATCGCCTTCGTGGATGCGGACGTGCCCGAAGGCGAAGCAGCCGTTGCCCGCATGGCGATGGCTCCCGACTTCGCAGTCGACGAACGACTGGCTCGGGCGCTGGTGCACGACCTGCCCGCTCCGCAGCGGATCGGACTGCCCGGCGGAATCAGCATCATCGAAGCTCGCTTCGGTGACGCGTTCCGAGCAGAACTGACGGCACAGGGTTGGATAGCGGACGAGCCGTGGACGCCCCTTCGCCGGGCCCTGTCGCGGGAGGTCGAGCCGTGCGGATTGCGCATCGAAACTGTCGAACCGGGCAAGCCGGACGCCCGGGTCGAGGTTGAGACCGCGGCGTTCGAAAACTCCACCTTCACCGTCGAACGGTGGCACACCATGGCGCAGGGCCCGGCGTACGCGAACGCGCGATGCCTGGTCGGGTACGACGAGAACGATGCTGCCGTCGCGGCCATCACGGTGTGGTCGGCGGGCCCCGGACGGCCGGGTGTCATCGAGCCGATGGGCGTGCATCGCGACCATCGCGGACGCGGTCACGGACGAGCGATCACTGTGGCCGGTGCGGCAGCACTGCGCGAGATGGGTGCCTCGAGTGCACTGGTCGCCACGCCGGCGTCGAACGAAGCCGGAGTCGCGACGTACGTGTCGGCCGGTTTCGAAGCCGGCACGCCCGTTCCCGACTTCGTACGCCCCACGAACTAACCGAACCGTCGCCAATTCGGTTCTGAGACACCTTCGGTCACAGCGTCCTTCCACGAGGCGAAGGCCTGACCGATGCGCGGCGACATCACCATGCTGCCCGCGCTCACCCCGATCCACATCTTGTCCTCGAACGAGGGCAGCATTCTCGGCGAGGCCGGACTCACGAGAGCAGATCGACCAACGCCTCGCGGATGCTGTCGTTGGTGACACCACCTGAGGTCGGCAGCAGTTTCATGCGGTTGCCCGAACGAGGGCGTCAGTCCTTGTCGGACGACGAATCGTCCGCGTCCTCGTCGGTGGCAGGGCCTGCTGGCATGGCGCCGCCTTCGCCGCTCCAGTCGCTTCCCACCTCGTCGTCATTGGCGGGGTCGGAGACGGTATCGGGCTGAACCTTCGGGTCTTGTTCGCTCATGGGCACAACTCTGCTGCGCTCGACGCGCCCGCGCAACACCCTGGAGCAGTAGTTGTGACCTGGATGGCCAGATGCGAGCCGCACCACCAGATGTGGACCGCGTCAGCGACGGGCGACCAGTGACTCGAACAACGCGCAGTACTCCTCGACCATGCGCTGCTCATCGAATCGGGCGACCGCGTCCGCTCGGACGTCGGCACGGTCGAGATCGCGGACGCGGGACACGGCGTCCGCGAGTCCCGCGACGAGATCGGCCGTGGCGGTTCCTGCCTCACCCACCAGCACCCCCGACCGCTCTGAGACGACTTCGCGCAGACCGCCTCGTCCGATGGCGATCACCGGGGTGCCAGACATCATCGCCTCGGCGGCGACCAAGCCGAACGGCTCGTCCCAGCGTGGAGTCACGAGAATCGCAAGGCTCGAGCCGACGATCCGGGCGGTCGCTCGCTGATCCAGGTGACCGGCATGACGAACGCCGTCGCCGAGCAACGGCTCGACGTGGTCTCGGTAAAAGGCCGCGTCCGCGATCGGGCCCACGATCGTGAGCGGCAGCCCGGCAGTACGGGCCGCTCGGATCGCGAGGTCGGTGCCCTTCTCTGGGGTGATTCGCCCGACCCAGACGAGTTCCTCTCCACCTGAACCGAATTCGAACAGACACGACCGCACACCGTTGTGAATCACCAGCGGTTCGATCGGGAGCAGACGCCACATGCTCGCAACCGCCTCACTGACACCGACGTACACGGCGTCGTCCGCGGCGAGCGAGACACCGATCTCTGCCAGCGGGTACGGCGGGCAGTGCAACGTCGTGACCATCGTGCTGGGCATGGCCCGGCTCATCGCCAGCGGGAAGTGATGCAGGCTCTGGTTGTGCACCAGATCGACCGGTCGTCGCACGAGGTCGGCCATCGCCCAGGACATCGCGGCATCGTCCCGCCAGAGCCCGGCCAACGGTTCGTCCTCGGGTGTGCGGATGGTAGGAACCTGTGCGTACGTGGCCAACTCGTCCGCAAGACGAGGATCGGTGCCGGGCTGTGCGTACAGCCGAACCGTGTGTCCGCGAGCGCGCAGGCCCGCGGTGAGCGACGCCGTCTGTGCTTCCTGGCCACCGGCGAACGGTTCACGCAGTGGGTTGCGAGTCGTGGCAAGAACCGCGATGTGCATGGCATCCGATCGTCCGTCCCGCCCTGCGTCGCTGCACCGGTCGGGCGGATGAAGATCGGTGAGCCGAGGGACAACGCTACGGCCAGCGAGCACTTCATCGACGCCCCGGTTGGTCGGCGGCCTGACCGTCGGTGAGGTCGCAGGCGCCTTCCTCGTTCCGGAAACGGCTCTGGCACAACGAATCACCCACGCGAAGGGGGAAATCAGAACGCGCGACCGGAACAGCCAGGTTCAGCAGGATCTCCAAGACTTAGGCTGACCTCGCCGGACGACCGGATCTCAGGTCGTGTGGAAAACCTCCATCCGTTGTCGGTGACCGGGGTAAGAATCGTGCCGACGAGAGGACAACCACGTGAGCACGAAGCGCCACAAGCAGAAGCCCCGAAGGCGGCAGCCCCACACGGGAGCCGCTTTCGGACGCGGCGACGATCTACCGCGCTCGGACGACAACCCGCAGGACGATGTCCGCCTGCTGCTGCACGACGCGGCCGTGGCGGTGCAGGCCGATGACATGACCCGGTTCGACGACAACGTGGTGATGCTGGCTGCCCGATGCGACCAACCGGCGATGCGCGCGATGGTGCACCGCGAGGTTCGACAGACGCTGGAGGATCGCCTGCGGATGGCGTGGGACAGTGGCTGGCAGCCCGCCGACATCCATCGGATGGTGCTTCGGCGCTCGACCAAACCGGTTGCCGACTTCACGCTTCGGGTGATCGAGCATCAGTTGCGCAGCTACGCGCGAGACACGATCCATCCGGGCTGGCGAGCTCAGATCGCCGAACTGCGTGAGGGCGCCGAGTCGCCGCAGGATCCGATCATGTCCTGTCGCCAGGACGGCATGAGTTGGCTGGCGATCATGGACGCTGCGGCTCGTTGCCTGCACGTGCTCCTGATCCTGCCGCCGGTGCAGATCGTCGGCCCGCGGCCCGGCGAATGGGTGAAGTCGATCGATCCACAAGAGACCGAGGTGGACGATCGGATCCTCACCCGCGTCCGGATGCTGTTGGCGAAGGCGGAGTCGACGCCGTACGAGGCCGAGGCCGAGACCTTCACCGCCGGTGCCGCCTCACTCATCGCACGGCACCGCATCAGTGAAGCGATGCTCGCGGCGTCGCGTACCGACCAGCCGAAGGACGGTGCCAGCGCGACCCGCATCGGCGTCGAGAACCCGTACGAGCAGCCCAAGGTGCAACTGCTCAACGCGGTCGCCGAGGCGAACTCGTGCAAGGTCGTGTGGAGCAAGGAACTAGGTTTCGCCACGGTGGTCGGCTTCCCGTCCGACCTGTCGGGTGTCGAGTTGCTCTACACCTCGCTGCTGCTGCAGGCGACCAACACGATGACGGCGGCCGGGCAGCGATCGGTCCAGGGCGCCCACCGCCGGTCGCGGTCGTTCCGTGCCTCATTCCTCAGCGCGTTCGCCTTTCGCATCGGGGAACGATTGCAGGAAGCCACCGATGTCGAGGAGCGTTCTGCAACATCGGAGTTCGGCGGAGCAGCCCGCGGAGAGCGCCTGCCGGCTCTGGTCGAACGCGACCAGCACGTCACCGACACCTACGAACGGCTCTTCCCTCAGGTCGTACAGGCCAGGTCGCGGGCGAGGTTCGACCGGGAGGGCTGGCACCACGGCCGGCAGGCCGCGGATCAGGCCGACATGCGCTCCCGCGCCGAATTACGCGGGTGAGGGTGTGCGCATGATTCGCCAATGGGCTTGCGGTGGTCACTCAGGACGATGACTTCGACGCGTTGCATGATCTCGGCGCCCTCGAGGTCATCAAGGGCTGGGAATCGGGCGAGGACGTCGTCGGGGATGCGGTTGATGGTCTCGCCGATCCTGATCAGTCCCATCTCCACTGCCCATTGGGTCCGGACGTCCCCCACGAACTCGGTCTCGTCCATGGCAACCAGTTCGGCGAGCACGTCACACATGGCGATGGGTCTAGCCGCGAGGGTTATCGCGAGCGATATAGCCGCGTGGTAAGGACGATCAGGGTGCGGACCAACCCTCACGCCCGAGGTTCGTGCAGATGCACGCCTTGTTGCCGTCCACATCCTGCAGGACGACGTACGCCGGCGATCCGTCACGGACGACGGTGCCACCGGCATCCACGACCTGTGGATGCGCTGTGCAGCGATGTCATGCGGCACCCGGACGTCGAGGTGGAAGCGCTGCTCGTCGGCAGACTCCCGATGCTGGAACCACAGCGTGGGTCCGATGCCGGCCTGGCCGTGGACCTCGTCCCCGTCGACCTCGTAACCGAGGGCGGCTGCCCAGAAGGGGGCGATCTTCTCGTGGTCCGGTGTGTCGAGGGCGATCTCGAAGATCGACCGGTCTCCCGTCAGCGAGCGAGCAGGTTGAGGATCACCGTGAGGATGATCGAGGCGACGATTGAGAACAGGATCATGCCCACGCAGCCGGCGGTGCCGCCGAGCGGGCGGACGCGGAATCGGGGTCCAGGTTCGGTCATCCGGCAACCCTCGCACAGGCAGCACCGCGGAAGTGCTCAGCGAGCGGGTGGCTCACCCGAACCAGGCGTGCCGACAGCGCAAACAGCCCGACGCCGCACCGATTCCCCAACCATGGACAAACCTGCTTCCCGCAACCGTCGAATCGCCCAGGCCGCGTTAGGTTCGAAGGGCCCGCCACCGCCTCAGCAAATGGAGACACCATGTCCACAGGCCGTACTCTCGCCCGCGTCGCACTCGGCTCGTTCCTGACCTTCGCCGGCACCGGTCACCTCACTTTCGCCCGCCAGGAGTTCCAGGCTCAGGTGCCCGACTGGTTCCCCGCCGACAAGGACGCCGTCGTCCTCGCTTCCGGCGTAGTGGAGATCGTGCAGGGGCTGGCGCTGATCTCCGGTTGGAACCAGAAGACGGTCGGCAGGATCATCGCCGCGTTCTTCGTCGCCGTGTTCCCCGGCAACATCAGCCAGTTCCTGGAGCAGAAGGACGGTTTCGGTCTGGACACCGACACCAAGCGCGCCGTCCGGCTCGCGTTCCAGCCGCTGCTGGTGGCGTGGGCCCTCTGGGCGACGAACCAGGGCGACGAGGAGACTGAGTCCTCACAGAAGTCGAGCTGATTCAGGCAGAAATCACGATGCAGACCGTCCTCGGTGCGAACGGGAAGATCGCCGAAGAACTCACCCGCGAGCTGTACCGCAACCACACCGGCGACATCCGCCTGGTCCAGCCGCAACCTGAAGAAGGTTCACGACACCGACGAGCTGCACGCGGCCGATCGATCCGAACCGGTTTACCCAGGTTGTGGGGGCGAATTAACCCCGGTTGTCACGGGCGCGCTGCTTGATCTCGGCGATCACCTGACCCTTGGCGTCCGAGTACGCGTTCATGTCCGGCCAGTCCTGAGCGACGAGGTCCCGCTTGGTGCGTTCGTACAGTTCTCGATCGCCCTGGTCGGTGCGCAATCGGTCGCGCAACAACAGGTAATCGTCAGCGGCCACGTCGCCGGTCTCGAGGATGTGCACGTGCACGTCGAGTTCGGGGGTGCGTACGAGCCGGTGCCCGGGCTCACGAACCCGCAACATGTAACCGGTGTCCAGGAGTTGCGGCAGGTAGTCCTCCTCGGCGGTGACGTCGTCGACGACCACGAGGATGTCGATGATCGGCTTGGCCGCGAGTCCGGGCACCGAGGTGGAGCCGATGTGTTCGACCTGCTTCGCGGTCTCCCCCAGAGCCGCCCTGATGCGATGCTCGTGCTCGGTGAAAGCGCTGGTCCAGGACGGGTCGTATTCTTCGATGACGAGGTCGCGCTTCTCCACTCCGCCGACGAGTTCGACGCAGGTGACGTCGGGACCGCGGCGGCCGGGATTGGGAGACTCAGTCATGCGGCGAGGTTAACGTCCGGTGCGCTCAGCCTCATGACCAGCACGAACGCCCGTTCGTACTCGAGGAGCTGCTTGAACTCGCCGTTGCGCACCATCTTGTCCAGCCCGTTGATGCTCGCCGCGCGGACGTCGACCAAGCGGCTGAAAGCATCGATCCAGGACACTCATCCGACTCGGCGACCTCACTCGTGGTCCTTCGACTCCTTACTCCGGCCTTCCTTGCTGCGCTGCTTGTTCACAGTGGCCGCGGCGATCTCCTCGGCGCGGTCCTCGCTGCGACCCTGGTCTTCTTCGGACTCCTTCACGTGCTCGTACTGCCGCTCGTCCTTGTCGCTCCACTCCGTGGGCATGGCTCCTCCTGGTGGTCGGGATGATTCCGACCGTACCGACGAAGCACCGACCGACGGGAGTCGTCCGTGCGTGAATTTCGGGGTGCGCCATGCCCTACGTGCCGAGCAGTTCGTCGACCTCGGCCCGTAGTTGTTCGGCGTGACGGGACACGACGGCCCAGACGAGTTCGTAGTCGACTGCGTCGTACTCGTGAGCGAGGCGGTTGCGCATGCCGATGGCCCGCCGCCACGACGTGTCTCGGCGATGCTTATCGAGGAACGCCTCGGGGAGCCGCCGCACCGCTTCGCCCAGCTTGAGCACGAGAGAATCTGCAGCAAGCTTGGGCACCTCGAGGTCGGGATCACTGTCGTACCACTCTCGTCCACGTGCCGCGAGCTGCTCAGCTCTCCGGCACAGTCGTGAGATGTCGGACAGCTTGTCGGATGTGCCGGGGCCGTACCTCTCGTCCAGCAAACTCAGAGCGGCACCGAGGTGCGATCGATCTCGTGCCCCGACCAAAGTGCCCGAGCCGTCACCAGATCCACTGCGCAACCGAGCAACTGCTCCAACTCGTCGGCGGCATCGATCAGGTCGAGCACGTCGCCGTCACGGCCGATCTCGACGACGAGGTCGATATCGCTGCCCGGAGTGTCATCGCCGCGAGCCACCGACCCGAACACCCGCGCAGACGTGAGGCCGTGACCGGACAGGATCGCCAACACCTCGGCACGGTGATGCTTCAACAGTTCACTCGGGCGCGGCCGGAGGGCATCCCGCAAGCGATCCAGCATCTGGGGGGACGGACGTCGGCGACCGGTTTCGTAGGCGGCGATGTTCGGTTGCGCAACACCGCTGCGGCGGGCCAACTCAGCCTGACTGATTCCCGCAGCGGCACGTAATTCAGCAACCGTCGACATCAGGTAATGATATCTCGTGATATGGATCGTG
This sequence comes from Yimella sp. RIT 621, assembly GCF_004146205.1. NCBI lineage: Bacteria > Bacillati > Actinomycetota > Actinomycetes > Micrococcales > Dermacoccaceae > Yimella > Yimella sp. RIT 621. Next base: position 9,288 of record NZ_SEIP01000007.1, on the reverse strand, counting down.
GACGTTGGAATTGACCTCGTTGCTGACCCGGCGCTTGCGGCGCTCCTCTTCTCAGGATCTGCCCGCCAGGACGTCCCTCAGGTACGCGGCCGTGAGGCTGTCGGCGTCGGCGGCGACTTCGCCGGGGGTGCCGGTGGCGACGATGCGTCCGCCGTCGTCACCGGCGCCGGGACCCAGATCGATCACGTGGTCGGCCTGGGCGACCATGCGCATGTCCAACTCGACCATGACTACGGTGTTGCCGGCGTCGACCAGGCCCTGCAGATGCGCCATCAGGCGGTCGCTGTCGGCACTGTGCAGACCCGCAGTGGGTTCGTCGAGGACGTAGAGGGCGTCGCCCCGGTGGGCACGCTGCAGTTCGGAGGCCAGCTTCACCCGCTGCGCTTCGCCTCCGGAGAGTTCGGGCGCGGGCTGGCCGAGGCGCAGATATCCCAACCCGACGTCGCGCAGTACGTGCAGCGAGCGCTCGATCTCGGTCTCATCGGCGAAGAATTCGTGGGCTTCGTCCACGCTCATCGCCAGGACGTCGGCGATGTTCCGGTCGTGCCAGGTGATCTCGAGCGTGCTCTCCTTGAACCGTGTGCCGTGACACGTGGGGCACGGGCTGTAGATGCTCGGCAGGAACAGCAACTCGACCATGACCGAGCCCTCTCCCTCACACGTCGGGCATCGTCCGGCGGCGACGTTGAACGAGAACCGGCCGGCCTTGTAGTGGCGCCGACGGGCCTCCGGGGTCGCCGCGTACAACTTGCGGACGTGGTCGAACAGTCCGGTGTAGGTGGCGACATTCGACCGAGGGGTGCGACCGATCGGTTTCTGGTCGATCGCAACCACTCGACGCAGACCTCCGAGTCCTTCGCGGCCACCTTCGACGTACCCGTGCACCGAACCCTGATCGCCGGTGAGCAACAGGTCGACGTCGTCGTCCCCGTCCTCGAGCTCCACTGTCGTGGACCGACCGAGAGCGGCCTCGACCAGCGTGGGCACGGCCTGACTGACCAGGCTCGACTTGCCCGACCCGGAGATGCCGGTGACCGCGGTCAGACATCCCAGCGGGAACTGCACCTTGACCTCGTGCAGGTTGTTGCGGCTGACGTCCGCGAATCGCAGCCAGCCTTGCGGCTCGCGGGGCCGCCTGGACGCCGGTGTGGGAGGCGCGAACAGGTAGCGGCGGGTGACCGATTCCTCGACGTCCTCGAGACCCGAGGGTTCGCCGCTGAACAGGACGCGTCCGCCCTGCTCGCCGGCGCCGGGTCCGATGTCCACCAGCCAGTCGGCCTCCTTGACCACCGGTATCGAGTGCTCCACCACGAACACGCTGTTGCCGCGCTGCTTGAGTCCGCGCAGGATGCCGAGCAGCGCTTCGAGGTCACGCGGGTGGAGGCCGGCGGACGGTTCGTCCAGCACGTACACGACACCGAAAAGCTTGGACGACAACTGAGTTGCCAGCCGTAGCCGCTGCAGTTCACCGCCGGAGAGGGTTGGTGTCGTCCGCCCCATAGAGAGGTACCCGAGGCCGAGATCGATCATCGGTTGCAGTCGTTCGAGCAGTTCGGCGCACAGGCGACCGGCCGCGGCCTGCTTCTCCGCCGAGATGTTCGAGGTGCGACGGACGTCGGGTGCCGCGTCATGGGACGCACCACCGGCATCCACCCGCGCCTTTCTGGCACGCGCCCGGGAGGCGTCGTCCAACGCTTCGCCTGCCGTGCCCTCGACCGGCACCCGATCGTCGGCGATCACACGCCGCGCGATGTCGGCCACCTGATCCAGCGGCAGCGCGGCGAACTCGGCGATGTCGAAGCCCTCGAACGTGACCGACAGCGATTCGACCTTGAGTTGCTTGCCGTGACAGGTGGGGCACACAGCACTGGTGACGAATTGCGAGACGCGGCGCTTCACGATCGCGCTCTTGGTGGAGGCGAAGGTGTCCAGCACGTACCGGCGAGCGCCGACGAAGGTGCCTTGGTAGCTCGGTTCGAGGTCCTTCTTGATCGCTCGCTTCGTCTGGGCCGGAGTGAGGCCGGCGTACACCGGGACGGTCGGGCGCTCCTCGGTGAACAGGATCCAGTCGCGCTGCTTCTTCGGCAGGCGGCGCCACGGGATGTCGACGTCGTAGCCCATCGAGACGAGGATGTCGCGCTGGTTCTGCCCCTGCCACGCCGGCGGCCAGGACGCGATGGCGCGCTCGCGGATCGTCAGCGACGGGTCGGGCACCATCTGTTCTTCGGTGACCTCGTAGACCCGGCCGATCCCGTGGCAGGTCGGGCACGCACCCTGGACGGTGTTGGACGAGAAGTCCTCGGCGTAGAGCATCGGTTGGCCCGGCGGATACCAACCGGCGCGCGAGTACAGCATGCGGACGAGGTTCGACAGCGTCGTCACGCTCGCGACGGTGGATCGGGCGTTGCCGCCGCCGCGTTGCTGTTGCAGTGCGACTGCCGGCGGCAGTCCCTCGATCGAGTCGACATCGGGGACGCCTGCCTGGTCGATCAAGCGGCGCGCGTACGGTGCGACCGATTCCAGGTACCGGCGCTGGGACTCGGCGTAAAGCGTCCCGAAAGCGAGAGAGGATTTCCCCGACCCGGACACTCCGGTGAACGCGACGATCGAATCGCGCGGCACGTCGAGGTCGACGTCCTTGAGGTTGTTCTGCCGGGCTCCCCTGACTTCGACTGCGGTGTGCCTGGCGTCGTCGGTCGTCGTCATGTGCCGACTGTATGCGCCAGGTTCGGACGCCGCGGACGCCACCTGGCACGCGCAACCGAGCCGTACCGTCCTCGGATCCACATCGGCTCGAACGTGCTGGTGATGGAGAACGCGGTCCTTCGCGGACGCGCGAACACACCGCTGACGATAGGCGACGCCGTCCTCGTCGGGCCACACGCCCACCTCAACGCAGCTACGGTCGAGGACGAGGTGTTCATCGCCACCGGAGTGAGCGTCTTCGCCGGTGCACTCGTCGGCACCGGAAGCGAACTGGGCATCAACAGCGCCCTGCCCGCAAACACTGTCGTGCCGATCGGGTGGATCGCGGTCGGCGACCCGGCCCAGCTGTTCTCACCGGACCGGCACGAGGAGTTGTGGGCGATCCAACAGACGCTTGACTTCCCCGGGACGATGTACGGCGCGACCCGGGAAACGCCGATGCGCGACACATGCGCTGCCAGTGTGAGGCCTATCACCCGCGTTGATACCAAGCGCCGCGAGCACGCGCCTTAGGTCAGTGCGCGGTGCATGAGGGCCGCGATGACCGCGGATCTCCTGCTGCACACCCGCCGAAGAACCTCGGCCACAGCCTGGGTGCCGAGCTTGACAACATGGAACGCGGCGCCGAAACCCGCCCACCCGGCTTCCTGATGCGCAGGTGCCCCTGGTCTCCGGCGACGTGCTCGATCTCAGGCACGGGGTGTTCGTGACGGTGGAGAAACTGGTGATGGACTATTGCCCACCGCCCGGCCTCGACAAGCGGATCCGCCGGCGACCGATGGATGTCGCGAAGGCGTTGGAGATCATCATTCAAGTATCGGGTGCGGTCGAGACAGCGCACCGCCTCGGCATCCTGCACCGTGACGTCAAACCTGCCAACATCCTGTTCACCGAGTACGGCCGCCCGGCCCTGACCGACTTCGGAATCTCGGTCAGCACCGCACCCGGTGCCGCTGCAGCCGAGGGCGTCGGGGTTTCCGTGCCGTGGGCACCTCCCGAGCGACTCGTCGACGGTGCCGTGTTCGGCCGTGAAGGCGACGTGTATTCCCTGGCGGCGACGTTGTGGACCATGCTCGTCGGGCGCAGCCCGTTCGAGATCGACGGCGGCCCGAACGACGGCTGGGAAATGAGCGGACGCGTGCGCACATTGCCGGTGCCCCCGGGTGAATGGTAGGCGGGCACGATCTGGTTGATGATGATCGCGTCGATGCGGACGATGCTCGTGGACAGGTCCTCGCCGTACTGCCGCACCAGCTGCGCGCCACGGTTCAGCTCGTCCTCATCGACCTCGGGCCACTCGAAGTCGAGCATCTGCAGCACCCACGCAAGCTCATGCGGGAGGTTCATCGCCACGGTCGGATCCCATCGAAGGTCGGCACGTCAGTGAGGTGTGGAGGCGGCGGCCGGGCGACGCCATCGGGTCGCGGCACGCGGCAGCCTCACATGCGACCGTAGCGAACATCGGCCCACGACGAGCATCTCGTCGAAGGTCGGCAGGGAACCCGGTCCCCTCACCCTCGAGGTCAACGGCCATGACGCCGGCGCTTGCGTCGTCGGTCCTGAACCCGCCGCGCGGAGCTCGAACGGGGCGAGGCTCCCGCTCGAAGCGGCCGCCGAGCTCCCGCTGCCCGGCGCGGTGCGTCGTGACGACGCTCAGTGTTGCACGGGGCCTTGGAACTCGAGGAAGATGCGCATCGCCGTGCTGGTCTCGCGCTTGTGCATGTTCGCGACGTCCTTCGCACCGCCCAGCGACAGCAGGGGCACGTACATGAACGACTCCCCGTACGCGAGCGGCCCGTGCGCGGCGACGGCCTTCGGATACATCTCGTAGTCGATGCGGTCGGCAAGCAGTGCGATGCCATGCTGATTCAGGATCGTGAAGAGCGTCTTCAGGCTGCTGCCGAGACCGGTGCCTGTGTTGTTGCGGAAGACCGTGGCGCTGAGGCCGGACTCGTCGGGTTCCCAGCAGACGAGGTCGGCGAGTCCGGTGGTGAGGATGGGGATCGATTCGGCGCCTTCGACGCGGGGCACGTAGCCGATGCCTTCGGTGCCGAGCTGGTCGAGGTAGAGGTCGGGGTCGATGATCTGGAAGAACCCGTCGGCGAACGACCCGTACCCGTAGCGTTCCCAGATGTCGATCAGCTCATCGGACACCCGCCCCCGGTACCGGTCGATCGTGGCAGCAGGGACGGGCGCATGGGCGACGAAGTCAGCAATCTCGATCACGGTTCTGCAGTGTAGGCAGGAACATCGACATCGACATCGGCACCGTGCTGAGGTCGAGGTTGGGGTTGTTCTGCTGCAGCGTCTCGATCGCCGCCATGAGCTCCTGCTTCCGCGATCCCCACTGCGACCCGAGCGACGAGTTGATGCTCGAGTCACCGAGGCCCGAGATGTCGTTCCAGTCGCCGCCTGCTGTGCCGTCGAGGCGGTGCGTCGCGGCGAGCATCTCCGGATTCAAGCCATTTGCCATCGCATCGCGGCGGCTCGTCGCATTGGGACGTGAACGACTCGCCGTATGGCACCTCGCCGTGAATCTCGACGGCCTTCGCGTCGATGTCGCCGTCGAGCGTTCGCGTGACGGCGTCAGCCGTCGACGCGCTCGCGCAACACGCGCGCGGTCCAGACGACACCCTCGTCGTCCTACTCGAAGTGCACGACGCGGTCGTCGACCTCATAGAGATCCCATTCATCGCTGCGAGACTCCGTCGGCTCGCCGAACGCAGCACGAACACCGTCCCTGGTGTAGTCATCGAGGCCGCTGATGAGCGTGGCCCGGCCGGGATACGCGTCGAAGCCGCCATGCGCGACGACGTAGAACGACACCTGCATCAGCCCCTGCTCGTCGAACACGAAGCCCACGCCGCTCTTGTCGTAGCTCACATAGTGCCTGAACGGGCCCTTGAAGGTCTCGGTCGTCGCCTTGCCCTTCTGCTGCTCCATGATCGCCTGGACGGCTGCGTCATCCTCAGCGAGGCCGAGCACGGCAAGGTAGGGTCCGCAGTCACCGGTGATGGTCGTCATCAGTTCATCCTCAGGGTCGAGTCGCGCGTGGGCAGGCACGTCAGGAGAACGCTAGCAGCGTCAGTCTTCCACGCCCGAGATCGTCATCGAGACGACCTCGACGCGGCCGCGCTGATAGTCGAAGCGCAGATAGTGATCGCCGTAGCGATAGAGGTCCATGATCTGGCTTGCACGGTCAGGCTCGCCGAGGAGCGCCTCGACCTCGCCACGGGTGCTCTCGCCGTCGAGCCCCTCGATGAGCGCGGCGGGGTCGCGGTAGGTCGGCTCGCCTGCGTCGGAGCGCAGCGGGATGCGGATCACGATGGGATTTCCGCCGCGGAGTCTGATGCTGCCTCCGGTCGCGGCGTAGTGGAGCATGAGGTCGGTCCCGCCGTTGGGGCGCTCGTACTCCTCGGACTCCATGCCGGGACCCAGGAGTGCGATGGCCCCGCCGAACGCGCTCGCATCGCCGGCGAGCGCAGCGTCGAAGACACCGATCTCACCCGGCGGAAGGGTTCGGGGCGCTGTCATGGTTACCATCTCCCGTTGTTGGCGCGTCGGATCCCAGGATCTCATCGATCGTCGTGCCCGGCACTCCCTGCTCCCGCAGCGTGCTTCGGCGCGCCGCGAGGTCGGCCTCCATGGCTGCGCGGAGATCTGCTGCATCCTGCTGGATCCGAGCATCGGAGTTCTTGTATCCGTGCGTGCAGCCGGCACGGTGCTGCACGACTGTGATCGCGACTGCGGTCGCGTCACGCTAGACGGCGTTTCGCTCCCACGAATCGACGGATCGACGGTTCGACCGTACCTGTCTTCCAACGCCCGGACGAGCGATGCCTTCGAAGGGATGTGATCGTACTCGAGTCCGCCCCTGGCCGCCGTTCCGTCGGGCGACCCTGGAGGTCGCCGTACTGTCCGATGTCGTACTGGCCAGGCCTCGCGTCCCCGCGCTCGGCTCGATCGAGCCGCCGTCGATCCCGCGTGATCATGCGGTCGAGGTGCCGCAACCCGTCGACGTCCCGTCGTTCCCGTTGCTTGCTCTCTTCGCGCCGATGGTCATGGGCGCGGCGTTGTTCGCGTTCAAGCGCAGCGCGATGAGCATCCTGTTCGTTGCGCTGAGCCCGTTGATGATGGTTTCAACGCGGTGGTCGCAGCGGTATCACGCGCAAGAAGACGACGGCAGACGCGGCGGCGTTCCGCGCCTCGCTGTCGGCCACCAGTCAGAACATCACTGATGCATTGCAGCGAGAGCGGGAGCTTCGTCTGCGGATGTACCCGTCGGCGGCCGAGGCCGTCCGCGGGATCCTCGACCGCTCAGATCTGCTCTGGTCGCGACGGCCCGAGCATCCTGAATTTCTGCGAGTTCGGCTCGGGCTCGGCACGATCGTGCCGTCGACGACGGTGGCTCAGTTGCGCCCGAACGGAGTGCCGGAGTTCCTGTCGGAGGCCCGCGCGGTCGCCTCGGAGCATGGCGTGCGTGCTGCCGGAGGCTGCAGTGACCGCAGACCTGCGGTCGGAATCGGCGTCTGCGGCGGTTCGTCGCAGCTCGACGGGGTGGCGCGAGCAGTGCTCGCCCAGATCGTCGGGTTGCACTCCCCAGCCGACGTGGTGGTCGCGTGCCTGACTTCGGTGCGTCATCGCGGCCGGTGGGAGTGGTTGCAATGGCTGCCCCACTGCGACTCACCGCAATCGCCGCTGCAGGGGCAACACCTGTCCGCCGACCCTGGTACCGGCTCGATGCTGCTTGCCCAGTTGGAGGAATTGTTGGATGCCCGGGACGGGCAGACCGCTCGACCGCGCGGACCGGCGTTGGGTGACGAGGACGACCCGGTTCTCCCGTCGGTCGTGCTCGTCGTGGCTGACACGACGGTCAACGCGCCCGGTCGGTCGGGAGTCGGCGGCGTGCTCGACAATATCCGAGTCGTCCGGCTGAACCGTCCCAGCAGATGCCCAGACGACTAATCCCCGTCCCCGCCCCAGACATCGTCGACCACCGGTGCACCTACTCGCGAGCTCACAGGCTGTACGCCCGAGTAACTTTACATAACTACTGCCGCGCCGATCGCCATGTTCCTGACCTGCAGAAACATCGCGACCCCTTGTCAGCGAGAACAGTTCTCACCTCGAACAAACTTCCAAGTTGTGCGATTCTCGATGCCAAAACGACCTGAAAACTGCCCCTACTTTGATCAAACCCCGATTCGACCAATGTTCGCTGCGAAGATTGACGGCGACACGCCTTGAAGACTGATTAAATGGTCGCCCGAGTCATCGAGCGGTCAGTGTATGGCGCCGGCGGCGTGTCAACTTGACGCCGCAGTCATAGCCAAGAGCCGCATCGGTTTCGGCACGGATCCTCACGGCAGGTCAGCGCAGCTTCGGGATCAGGTTCGTAAGGTCAACCACCTCGACTTCTGCATTGCGCGTGTACTCCGCGACAGTCATCTGATCGGTGAGACCCTGCGGGCTCCGCAACTTGAGCGCCGCCTTCGACAATGTCCTAGCAGCATTGCGATTACTGGTTGTGAGGAACCGGACAGGTAACGCGCCAACGACGTACACCTCGCGACGCCGGCCGGTGGTGTCCATCGACAGGCCTACGACGTCGGCGAACAAGCCACGCTGACGCATGCTGTCGGCGCCCTTCCACGACGACAGTTTGAACTCCGCGACCCGCTGGTTTGTCTCCAAATCGAAGACTCTCCCTGGATCGTTGCCCGCGCCCAACGATGGACGTTTCGAGACGACCTCACCGGGTCCAAGGATGATCGGAAGCACCTGCATGATCACTGCCGCGTGGATCAGCGTGTCGAGCATCCCCACTCGTTCGCGCACGATCAACGCGCTATCGACGAGGTCGCCGTCAAACCCCGATGCCTCCAGTACCTGTTCCGCAGCCGCCGCATCGGCACCATCGATCGTCGCCTCATATCTCGCGATCTTCGCAGTCAGCGACTCAGTCGACAGGAACCGGTCCAGGATCTCGAATGCTGCTGCACCGATGCCGTCCTCGTCCCGAGTCGAATCTGGGCCGAGGTCATGCGGCTTGATGACCGGTCGATTGATGTTCGGTAGCGGGCTGGTCTGAAAGCCAAGCCGCCAGAACAACCGCACCGCGAAGTGACTGATGAAAGGTTCGTCCGTGATACCGGTAGCGACACGAAATGCTTGCTTTGGCGGCCAGCGACGGCCGTCGATCTCCACCCAGTGCATTCGGATTGGGTCCGGTGGAACACCTGGAACACGCGCACGCACGGTCTCGGCGTCAAGCGTGTGGGTACGACCGTTGAGGACGAACTGCATGAGTTTGACGGTACCGGCGCTTGGCCGGGTGAAGGGTGGCTGCTGACGCCTTCCATGGCTGCCGCGCCCACGTCGAGAGATGGAGGCCGTGCTTATCTCACGTCGGGCATCCGCGTACGAAAGACGTACGGCTTCGCAGCCGTCAGCGCGTCGCGGGCGGTGTACTCAACAACTTGAGGATCGCTGAGTGCTCGTGTCACGACGGCGAGGGTCTTGGTCCAGCCGGAAAACGACTCGTTCACGCGATCGCCACCGATGCCTTCTCCTCCCGTTCGG